>JADYZL010000137.1 GCA_020853155.1 Bryobacterales bacterium | reverse complement strand
TCCTGGGACGACCCCGGCATCCAACCGGCCCGCGTGAAGCCGCGGGTGGTGCATCTCGCATGGGCGCCGCGCCGCATTTTCCGCGCGAGCGGGGGTGAGGCTTTGTTTCCGCTGGATTCCGAACGAATTCAGAGCGCTTTCGATCAGCCGTGGGAGCAACCACCGGAGCACGAAGCCAACTCGGGTTCCTCCCATGCGTGCCACTGGCTTTACAAGAACCTGGTAATGGATGCCACGGGGCGGGTGATGCCGTGCTGCGCCGCCCCTACGCCGAGCAATCACCTGGTGTTCACGGAGTTTCAAACCGCATCGGACGACCCCTTCAATTCGCCCAAGCACCGGCGGGCCCGCGCCCTCTTCGCAGGAGATTCGGACCTTAGACCGGAGGCCGCCGAACGGACGGAGGCGAGCATCCCATGCAGCAACTGCGAATGGGATCAAACCAAGGTCAACATCGGCGCCAGGGAGATCGAGCGCTATTTCCGGCAAGCCGACCCCATGTTCTTCGACGCCCGTGCCCGCCGATTGCTGAGCCAGTGGTAAGCAGGCTAACGGAATCCCACCGGGACAGACCATTTAGGGCGCACGCCGTAGCGGTCTGACTCTAAAGATTCCCGCAAGATAAGCCGATATAGGCCACATGCAGGATCGGGATCGGAGCACGGCGCCTCAGCCCGTAGTGGCGCTTCCCACTTCGCTCGATTCTCTGGCACGCTTCCTGTTCACGGCGTCCACCCTCGGAACGGAGCTCGCCTTCTGGAGGAGCCATGCCCGCCTGGAGCATCTCCGCCAGGCATCGAAGGAACTGCAATCCATACTGCTTTGCCCGCAAGTGTACGAGATGACGGAACCGGATCGCTCCGCCGTGCTTGCGGCGTTTGAAGCCCTGCTGGAACCCTTAGCGGCACTCAGGGACGCGATCCCCTTCCGAACCAGAGTCGGCATCCTTCGGCGCTCCCTGGTCCCCTGCTTCCAAGAGATCTTTATTCTGCATCAACTGACGCAAACCGTGGTCGTCCGTCTGCGGCTTCGCAAAGATGCGGGCGGTCCCCTCGCTGCAACAGCGGAGAGCATCGTCGATGCGGACGAACGGCGCAGTCTGCAACAATCCCTGAGCGCAGCGATGCCCTACTGGCGGAAGGAGGAGTGGAATGTCTACGATTGCCTGTGAACGTGGCGACATCCTGCTCATCTCCGTCCCGATCGGAGAAGAAATGCAGATGCGGTTGCGCCCCGTCCTCGCCGTTCGCAAGAGCGAATCCGTCGATTCTCACGTCTACATCGTCCCGCTGACCGCGGACCCCATGGTGGAATGCAACTCCATCCTTGTGCCACTCGGCTCCTTCGAATCCGCGCGGATGGGGCTGGTGAGCAGCGCCTATCTAAATACCGTCGAGGAGATCCCGGTTCCGAGGCAGGCGCTCATCGCAAAGATCGGGAGGTGCCCGCACAGGCTGCTACACCAGTTCCTCGGCATGTACCGAAGCGCCAAGAGCCGCAGTGGATGCTCTGGACTTTCCTTGGTTGAGCGGTCCGCGCAGCCTGACTTCGCGGCGCGTCCGTCTCCTTAGCCGGTCAAGAATCCGACGCCTCTCGATTGGCTTCCGTTCGCCACGCCCCGCCGTCTTCGATTGTGCGAAACAGGGCGCCCATCTCATTGAGCTTCATCTGTTCCGCACGGAGCTTGGATTCCGCGCGCGCTTCCAAAAAATCTCCGTTCGCATAGGCGCGCAGATTGTTCCGCAAGTTCTTTCGCTTTTGCGCAAAACACCATCCGAGGAATCGTTCAAACCGGGCGTACTCGTCCGGAGCGACGCTCGCCGGTGGATGCGAAATGGGCTTCAACCGCACCACGGCGCTTTCGACCTTGGGAGGCACATGAAACGCACCGGGTGGAACGCGGAACAGCAACTCGGGTATGGTGTGCCATTGCGTAAGCGCGGAAAGGAAGCCGTACTCGCGCGAGCCCGGCGCGGCCACCAAGCGATCGGCGACCTCGCGCTGCATCAGGAGCACCGCGCAGCGCATTGCGGTTCCGAGGGGAAACAGCTTGCGCAGGATGGGCGAAGTGATGTAATACGGGAGATTTCCGGCGATACGTACCGGTCCCCAGCGGTCGAGGGCAGTTTCGAGGACATCCGCCTCATGAACCCGGAGCCGGGTGGATCCGGGCGGCCATTTTTCTCGAAGATGGGCTACCAGATCCGGGTCAATTTCGACGGCTTCCACACGCAGCCCAAGATTCAGCAGCACATTCGTAAGCGCACCCTTACCTGGGCCGATCTCCACGATGCGTTCGTCGGGTACAGCCTCAAGAGCGGCCGCGATCCGCTCCAGAATGGGCTGAGACCGGAGAAAGTGTTGCCCCAGCTTCTGCCGGCTCACCGTTGAGAGGCTCCAGAACGTAAGGGAGGGGTTACGGGAATCACGATCAACCTTGGACCAGAACGACGTTGCGATCCACGGAGATGCGCACCTGCCCGGCACAAGGCAGGCCAAAGTTGGTGGCGGGCGTGAAGACGGTAAACAGCAAGATCTGCTCAATCCTGCGGCGTACCATCTCATTCTGCATGGCGGCTTGCCCTTCCTCAATCTCGTAGCTGACCGCACGGCCCTCGTAATTCACGTCCACGAGCAGGGTTACCGGCCGTTCGAGGGCGGTGAACGACGCCATGGTCTTCACCGACGCAGTGGTCGAGAGCCGTGTGGGCACGTCAAACGTCGCCGCATTTACGGTGCGGAGGGGATAAACCGGCGCAAGGAAGAGGAATAGCGCCAGAGCGATCATCAGGCCACCGACGGCGGGCACTGCCACCGGCTTCATGACATTCTCAAGGTGCAGGGAAAACCTGCCGTAAAGGTAGCGAAAGGTAGAGGGCCAATCGGCATAACGAGCCGCACGCACCCGTTCCTTGGACGCCAGAATACGCAGTTGCAGCGATTGCTGCTCGCTCGGCTGCATTCGCGGCATCGCACGAAGTTGTTTGCGAAGATGATTCAATTCCGGGGACAAGTTCTTTTCTTCTCGATCTGCGCTGCCACCGGCCGCCACCGGCAGGCTCCCCCGCCGGAACGCGTCCAGCCAACGCCGCCACGAATGAACATCACTGCCCATCG
>JADYZL010000136.1 GCA_020853155.1 Bryobacterales bacterium | reverse complement strand
CCGCTGTTCCGGTTCGGCGAATACAACGTCAAGGACGATCACGCGCGCTCCCGCGTCCCGGATCCGGTTCACGATTCCTGCCAGCACGGAGCGGGGCCAGGGCCACTGCCCGTAGCGGGCGAGGCTGGCTTCGTCGATTTCCACAATGACGACATTGCCGGTGAGCGGCGTGGGCGTCGCGGCTCGTATTTGGGCGTCGTATGCAATGTAGTCGAGGCGCGTGAGCCATGCGGGGTGGATCAGCCAAAGCAAGAGCGCAGCCAAAGTGATCGCCGTACCGATCAGCACCAGCGGATGCCGCACAGAAAATAGTTTCATCGCACCGTAACTTCCACTCGCCGGTTGCGCGGCTCCTTGACGTCGTCCGCCGTACGAATGAGCAGATCACCTTCGCCATGCGATTCCACGGTTATAAATTCCCGGGCCAACCCTCGGCCACGCAAGATCTCCGCCACTGACTCCGCGCGCCGCAGCCCCAGCGCGAAATTCGATTCCACGGAACCGGTGGTATCGGTGTGTCCAATGATGCTCACGTCCGTGGAGCGGCGGTCCCGCACGGCCTGAATCAATTCGGTCAAGCGCGCCTCCGATTCCGCGGTTAGCTTCTCCGTTCCAAGTTCGAAATTGAGAATAAACTCGAGTTGCGGCGCGGGCAGGCCTTCGAGGGCGGAACCAAAGCGGCGGGCAATCTCCTCGGCGCTCAGCGGTACCGGTGCGCCAGGGGCCACATCCGCCGCGATAATCGCCGTCATCGTATTCTCTTTCGTGAGTTCGGTGCTGCCGCCCGCATTTCTGAAGTTCACGCGCCCCACATGACCGTTGTCATCCCTTAACAGAACAACCGCGTTTTCCACCTTCGGGGCTGCCGGCTGCCGCGCCACCGGCTTCTTCCGGCAGGCGGGAAGCAGCACGAGGATGAAGGCAACCGCAAGGATCGGCGTTCGTTTCATGGCATTGATCTTCGTCTCATGGCATTGCGGCCCCGACCATCGTCCAATCGCACTCCGTTCATCGCGCTGCGAGGACGGCGGCGAACTTGGTGCCTCGCAGCCCAATCATGCCCACCGGCGTTTCCACCACGGCGGACTCCGGAGATAGCTGGGTGATCTTCCCGGAGACGAACGCGGCCACCCCGCGAATCATCCGAAGCAATAATCCGAGCTGCCCTTTCCCAGGCTCAAACAGGAATTTCTCCACGGACAATTCGCTCTCCGGTCCCAACGATACGCGCGATCCGTCCCGCAGGATGAACCCGATGCGTGAGTGTGCGTCCGTCCGCAGGCGGTCCTTCTCGAAAAGGTGCATTCCGAATGTGGCGGGAAGGGTTTGTTGCCCCCGGATGACAACCGGGCTGCCGGTGAGTGTCTTCACGCTACCCACAACCGGCTCCGCGCTCCACCCGCACATCGCCCCGAAAAGGGCGATGCCCAAGAAGGCGAATGCCCTCACCCCCAAACTTGCGGTCAACATGGTGGAACAATTTTATCATCGGGATGCGCGGATTCGACCCATCGAACTCACACGGTGGGCGAGCTTCGGTGTGTTTCCGCCGCAATTCGATCCGGAGCAAGGGTCTTAATCAGGAAGGCGTACTCGAGCGCCGTTTCTTTCCACTGTTCGTAGCGGCCGGACGGCCCGAAGTGCCCGGCGCCCATCTCCGTCTTGAGCAGCAGAAGGCTGCCTCCGGTGGCGGTGGCGCGTAACTTCGCGGCGAGCTTGGCGGGTTCCCAATAGGAGACGCGCGGATCGTTGACGCCGGCGGTCAGCAGGATGTCCGGGTACGCCGCGGGAGCGACGTTCTCGTAGGGAGAATAGGAGCGGATGTATTCGAAATAGCCATCTTCCTTGGGGTTCCCCCATTCCTCAAACTCGCCCACGGTTAGGGGAAGCGATTCATCGAGCATCGTGTTCAGCACGTCCACGAAGGGCACGCTCGCGACGACGGACCGGAAAAGATCCGGCCGCTGGTTCATGACAGCGGCGACCAGAAGGCCGCCCGCGCTACGCCCGAGCATACCCAACCGCTCCGATTGCGTAAATCCTTCGCCGATGAGGGTTTCCGCGCACGCGATGAAGTCCGTAAAGCTATTCTTCTTGCGCAGCATCTTGCCCGCGTCATGCCAGGTCTCACCGAGGTCTCCGCCACCGCGAGCGTGCCCGATCGCGTACACGAAGCCACGGTCCAGAAGGCTGAGCAGATTGGCGGAGAAGCCGGGATCGCTCGTGAGCCCGTACGCGCCATAGCCATAGAGCAAGGCCGGCGCCGATCCGTCGCGGGGCGTATCCTTCCGGAAAACGACGGATAGAGGGACCCGAACGCCATCGGGCGCGGTTGCGAAGAGCCGCTCGACGGTATAGTTCGCCGCGAGAAAACCCCCGCCGATCTCCTTTTGTTTCACGATGCGCCGGGCGCGACTCGCCATGTGGTAATCGATGTCCGTGGGTGGAGTGACGGGGGATTGGTAACTTACGCGCAGCGTCTCCGTGAAATACATGGGGTTCGCGCCGACGCCAGCGGTGTAGACCGCCTCCGGCCACTCGATGCGATGCCGGTCGCCCGTTCCGGTATCGATCACCAGCAACTGCTCGAGGCCGTTGTCGCGTTCAGAAACGACCACAAATTCTGAAAACCCATCGATATCTTCGATGCATACGGAGGGCCGATGGGGAAGGATCTCTTCCCAGGACGAGGAATGAGCGCCGGCGTCTCCCCGCCAAACGGCATCGGCGGGCACGCGCAGCAAGCGGAAGTTGCGCCCCAGATCGTTGAGCGTAAACCAGAAGTGCTCCCCCTGGTGTTCGACGGTGTACTCGATCTCGTGCTTTCGCGGCAGGAAGATGCGGAATTCCGCCTCCGGACGATTGCATTCGAGAATGCGGATCTCGGTGGTGGTGAGGCTTGCCGATTCGAGCAGGAGGTAGCCCTCGCTTCGCGTGGTGGAGATGTCGATGTGAAAGGCAAGGTCCGCTTCTTCGTAGACCAATGTGCCGGAGGCGGGATCGTCTCCGAGGCGATGCCGCCAGAGGCGATAGGGGCGCAGCGTCTCATCGAGCGTCGTATAGAAAAGAAACCGCCCATCGGCGGACCACTCCACCGCATAGTGCGTGTCCGCGATCTGGTCCGGCAGGTTCGCTCCCGTCAGGAGATTTTTTATCCGCAGCAGAAACTTCTCTTCGCCGCTGAAGTCTATGGAATAGGCCAGCAGCCGGTGATCGGGGCTCATGGAGAAAGCGCCCAATTCGAAGTAGTCCCGGCCCTCGGCAAGCCGGTTTCCATCGAGCAGGATTTCTTCCGGAGCCGCTTCCGGGAAATCCCCGCCGGATGCGCGCTTGCGGCAGTAAATCGGGTATTGCTTTGCCTCTTCGGTGCGGGTGTAGTACCAGAAATCGTCGTCCCGAACGGGCGCGGACCGGTCCGTTTCACGAACGCGGCCAACCAGTTCCCTATAGATCGATTTCTGAAGCGGGAGGGTATCCGCCATCATCGTTTCCGTGTAGGCGTTCTCGGCGCGAAGGTAGGAAAAAACGTCGGGATCTTCCCGGTTGCGTAACCACGCGTAAGAGTCTGGAATCTCCACAGTCTTGAGGGTGGAGGCTGTCTGGAAGGAAGTGGTTCCAGGCTCAATTTTCGCGACGGGAGGCTTTGCGGTGGGTGGCATGCGTAAATTGCCAGTATCGCGTAACCAGGGATCCACATTGAGGATCGGGTGGAAAATCCACTTCATCTAAGGATTCCGCCGGGAAGCGCCGAAATAGTTCTTGCGCGAGAATGGCAATTTGAGTTATTCGGTAGTCCGAGGGCGCAAATCCGGTTGGAATGAGTGACTGTTTTGAGGAATGCGTCGCGGCATCGGAGAGCGGCAAATAGGGAGGACGAACGAGATGTTTCAATGCACGGAGTGTAAAGCCAAAATCGACGTGGAACTGGATGAAGTCGATGAGGGCGATATTCTTTCCTGCGACGAGTGCGGCGCCATTCTGCGCGTGCTGAGCGTGGACCCGCCGGAGCTCGAGATCGATGAGGATTCGGACGAATTCGACGAGGAAGAAGAAGAGGAAGAGGAGACCTGGTAGCCCGATGCCGGTGAGTCTCCCATCTTCACCCGTAAGCCGCGCGCGCGGCCATTTGGTTGGCGATCATGGCCGGCGGGCGTGGCTTCGCGCGATCCCGGTGTTGACGGCCGGTGCGTTTCTGCTTGCCGCGACGTTTGGTCTTCCAGATGCTCGAATCGCTTCGGCGAAGGACAAGAAAGCGGGCAAGGGAGAGCCGCCGCCGGTTACGGATACGCTCATCAAGGTGACCACGTTCACCGAGCTGGGCAGTACGCTTCGGGGCGCTACCGTGAAGCTGCTTCCAGCCGATAAAGACGGGAACGCGCGGAAGGGGAAGACGTTGCAAGGGGTTACCAACGGCATGGGCGAGTATCCCTTCCACGTACCCAAAACGGAAGCGAAGTACGTCTTGCAAGCGGAGGCCAAGGGCTTCGAGAGTGTCTCGAAAGTGGTGCATGCACAAGGAGAAGACCAAACGGATATCTTCCTGCAATTGCCCGCGAAGAAGTGACTCTCCCGCTCACGATCCGGGAAATTGCGGGTACGAGAGCCCGCATGCGCCCGGCAAACTCACGGCTGGTAGGATGGATCTTCGATGACGAAACGGAAATTGGTTGGAACACTGCTGCTTGGCGCGCTTGTCTGCGCGGGGATGGCGTCCGCGCAAACGAGCGATAACCTGCGGGCCGTCGAAGGCGTGGTCAAGGATAGCGGCGGTTCCCCGGTGAACGGCGCCATCGTGCAACTGAAGGATACGAAGACGCTCCAGATCCGGTCGTTCATCACACGAGAGAACGGCGCCTACATGTTCCAGGGCCTCAAGAAGTCCGTGGCTTACGAACTGAAAGCCAAGTTCAAGGACCGGGAGAGCAGCCCGAAACTGCTGACCATCTTCGACGAACGGCAGCGCGCCACGATCGATCTCGAGATTCCTTGATGCGACCCGGCCCGCGGGGCGCTCACGCGAATTCGACCAGCACCTGACCCGGTTGTACCGCCTGCCCCTGGGCGACGGTGATGGATTTCACCACGCCATCGAACGGAGCGGTGATATTGGTTTCCATCTTCATCGCTTCGAGAACGATCATGGAATCGTTCACTTTGATCTGCTGCCCTTCGCGGACGATGATGCGGACGACTATGCCGGCGATCGGGCTGCGGCAAACGTGGTCTCCGCCTGCTTGAGGAGGCGCGGGGGAGGGAGGCGCGACGGCCGGGGCGAATGGGATCGCCGCCGGGGGCCGCACAGGATAGCGTGAGCCGGCGGAGACTTCCGCTCCGCCTTCCTCGATTTCCACATCCACTTCGTAAACGTCTTCGTCAATCTTGATCTTCAGTTTCACCGCAATTCCCTTTCGCGCGCTTCCGGGTCTTGAATCGCGCTCATACAGACAGTGCTAATAGAGGCTGCTGTGCGAAGCCTGCACGGCGGCCCGGCCCTGCTGGCTCCACACGTTGGAGCCGCTCCCCACCGAGATCACGCGGGCGCTGCGAATCTTCACCCGTTTCCCGAAATGGCAGGCTAGCACCGCTCCCAGGATCATCAGTTGATCTTCGCTGATTTTTCGATGTGTGACCGGCGCGGCAGGTTGGGGCGCCACCGGCGGCGCGGCAACGGCAAATGTCCGCACTTCCTCGCGCAGTGCCCGCAACTCCTGCTTGAGGCTCTCTCGCTGCTCCGCCATGGCTTGCTCGATGGCGGCAGCGGAACTTCGCTGAAGCCGCCTTGAGAAGAAAGAAACGATGGTCACGACGATTGCAACCGCCGCGACTAGCACCGCGAACATCATCAGCGGCAGAATGATCAACTCTCCCATTCCGAAATTTTCCATAGTGCTTATGCTCCCCGGTTTCGCCGACAACCGTTGCTCTATGCGCCGCTCCTGTCATCCGGCCCCACGGTGACCATGTGGATGGCTCCGCGATGCGTGACGCGATAGGTGATCGGCTTGGTAAGCGGTGGGATGGCCGCTGGCGGCGCCGTGCCGCCCGCCGGCGCCGCGGGCGCGGGTGAAGGCGCGGCAACGGGATCCTTCGCGACGGATTTCGGCCCTTCACTTCGAGCGGCGAAGAAGGTGGGCCCGATCTTTGGGAACATCGCGTAGGTGAGGACATCCTCGTCCGAGCCGTTGCACCCGGGCATGGCGATGGCCTCGCTTCGCAACTGGTCCCACTCCGGCTTGAGCAGATTCGCCGGACGCTGTTTGATGGGCGGCTTCTTGGCATGCGTTTCCGCCAGGTTGAGCACTTCGAGGTTCTTCACGCCCGCAGTTTCTCCGTAGTAGCCGAGCATCAGATCGGCGAACTCGCCGGTCATGACTTTGTAGCGGCCCATTAAGACGTTAAAGACCGCCTGGGTGCCGACGATTTGGCTGGTTGGCGTAACTAGGGGAGGATAGCCGCTATCTTTCCGTACCAGGGGCACTTCCTCCAGCACTTCCTTCATCTTGTCTCCGGCGCCCTGCTGTTTGAGCTGGCTCTCCATGTTCGAAAGCATTCCACCCGGGATCTGGCTCTGAAAAATCGCCGTTTCCACGCCGGTAAAGGTGGTGAGAAACTCCTTGTACTTGGGGCGCACTTTCGCGAAATGCTCATTGGCGCGGATCACCCGCTCCATGTTCAGTTTCGTTGTGTAGCCGGTGCCTTCGAGCATCTCGACCAGGCTCTCCGTCGGGTTGTGGCCGGAACCGAGGCTCAGCGCGCTCAGCGAGGTATCGACAATGTCCGCGCCCGCTTCGATCGCCTTCATCAGGCTGACCAACGTGACCCCGGTTGTCGCGTGGACGTGCACATGCACCAGCGTCTGCTCGCCGCAGGCGCGCTTAATCCCCTTCACGAGGTCGTAGGCCGGTTGCGGCTTGAGCAAGGCGGCCATATCCTTGATGCAGATCGAATCCACGCCCTGCTGCATCAACTCTTCGGCAAGGCGGACAAAATCTTCCACGGTGTGCTCCGGGCTGAGCGTGTAACAGATGCTGCCCTGTGCGTGCTTGCCCGTGGCCTTTACCGCTTTGATCGCCGTGGTCATATTGCGGATGTCGTTCAGCGCGTCGAAGATGCGGAAGACATCCATGCCGTTCTCCGCCGATTTCTCCACGAATCGCTGCACGACGCCATCCTCGTAGTGGCGGTAACCGAGCATGTTCTGGCCGCGCAGCAGCATCTGAAGGCGGGTTTTCGGCAGCAGTTTGCGGAACGTGCGCAGCCTCTCCCATGGATCTTCGTTGAGGTAGCGGATGCAGGCGTCGTAGGTGGCGCCGCCCCAGCACTCGAGACTCCAGTAGCCGGCCTCGTCGAGGTCTTCGCAGGCGCCCACCATATCTTCCATGGCCATGCGCGTCGCCAGCAGGCTCTGGTGCGCATCCCGCAGAATCACATCGGTTACTTCGATCACACGTCCCACAAATGCCTCACTCGCTCGTAATTCAGAGTTACGTATCTGTTTCTATCTCTCATAGTATGAGAAACAGGCGGATTTGGGCAAGTATTTGCAGCGGGCGCGGGTTCCGGCGCCATGGATGGGCCGTAACTCTCCCGTTACGCCAGCCGGTTCAGGATGCGAAAGGGAGTTGCGCGATCACCGGCAAGAGATGGCAAGAGGCGGCCCGCCCGGCGGGAACCGTGCGCGCCGCCTCTCGATTTTGCGGGAATTAAGGCCGTTCCTGCGCGCTATAGATGAACTCCGTCTGGGTTGTACCGGCTTTCGATCCGCCCATTGCCGTAATCGTCCGTTTCTCGTCCGCACTCACCGCGCTGAACATGAGCGCCGAGCCGTCCGCCGTCGTCGTCACCGACTTGCCGGTTACCCGGAACCCTTGCGAAGTGACATTCCGTTCCAGTTGTTCCACCAGTTGCGGAACGGTGGAAGGGGTATCCACGGTGATGACCCAGATGGTCCCTTCGGAGGTGGATGTCTTCGCCGAACCGGAGTACGTGCCCGCCGGAACGGGCGCCCAGTCTGGGAACTCGATGTTGCCGCCCGGTTGCGCGCTGAAAACCTGCTGGCCATTCGGACCCTGCACCTGGACTCCGCCGTTTTCCCCGTCGGTACGCAAAGTGTATTGCTCGCCCTTCTCGTCCTTAAAGGAGATTCGCCCTTCCTTGAGATCTTCAAGCGACACAGTGATGGTCTTGCCCGTGGACTTCTCGCGGACGGTAATCTGCTGGGTATTTTCGTCTGCGTTGACCAGTTCGATATCCGGATTCAGCATCACCAGGGCTTTCGCCGCAGTGAACACCGGACGGTTCTCGAAATCCCCAGCGACTTCCTTGGCCTTCTGCACCGCGAAATAACCGATGATCGCCGTGACGGCTCCACCGAGGAGCAATAGCCCCAGGCATCCGCCGAGTACCCAGATCCAGACTTTGCCCTTCTTGGCGGGCGGCGGAAGCGGTTGTTGGCCGTACCCCGGAGGCCCCTGCTGATTCATCTGTGAAAAGTCTCCGCCGGAAGGCGGCCCCGCGTACGGAGGCGTGCTGCCCATGGTGTGTTCCCCCTCCCCAGGTTCTGGGTAACGTGAATCGGTCACTAGCAGTATACGGCCAAACCGGCCCCGAAGAACGCCATTCGAACCGCCGCTCGACGTCTGTGAGAGAATACCGGACGATGTACCGAATTACCGCTCTTTTCCTCCTCCTGATTTCCGCCAGTTTTGCCCAACCGTCATCTCCGGGGCGCGCGCCGCTGCCCAAGCCGAAGCTGGTGCTCACCATCATGGTCGACCAGCTTCGTTACGACTATCTGATGCGCTGGCAGCAGCAGTATCGCGGCGGATTCCATCGCCTTCTGACGCAGGGCGCGAATTTCACGGATGCTCACCTGGGGCACTATCCGACGGTTACCGCCATGGGCCACGCGGGTGTGCTGACGGGCTCTTACCCGATCAACTCCGGCATTATCGGCAATGACTGGTATGACCGGGAGTTGGGCCGCAGCGTCGAGAGCATCACCGATTTCAAGGAGAAGGACCTGGGGGCGGGGAACAAGAGCCCCGGTGCTTCTCCGCGGCGCTTACTGGTGAGCACGGTAGGCGACCAGATGAAAATGGCCGGCGGGGCGATGCCGGTGGTGGTGGGGATTTCACTGAAGGATCGCGGCGCCATCATGCCCACCGGCCACACCGCCGATGGCGCCTTCTGGTACGACAACCAGACGGGCGATTTCGTCTCCAGCACCTACTATTTCCCGGAACTGCCCGCGTGGGTGAAAGCCCACAATGCGCGCAAGCTGCAGGACCGCTACCTGGGCAAGGACTTCACGGCCGCCGGGGAAGCGCAGCCCTTCACCAAAGTGCCGGCAACCCTTGGACCGGCTTACTATGCAGCGCTTCGCTATACGCCCTATTCGAGCGAGTTGATAGTGGAGTTCGCCAAGTCCGCAGTGGAGCACTACAAGATGGGGCAGCGCGGCGTTACGGACCTGCTCTCGGTGAGCTTTTCCGCCAACGATTCGATCGGCCATCGCGACGGCCCGGATGCGGCGAGCGTTCGTGAAATCTCGATCCAAACCGATCGCGTGATCGGTAAGCTTTTCGACTGGCTGGATTCGACGATCGG
>JADYZL010000135.1 GCA_020853155.1 Bryobacterales bacterium | reverse complement strand
TGATCGATCTGTTCGTCACCCTGCCGGGAGCTTCGGCCAAGGAGGTGGAGCAGCGCGTCACGAAGCCGATGGAAAAGCTCCTCTGGGAGATCCCCGGCGTGGAGTACGTCTACAGCACATCGAGCCCTGGCATGGCCATGGCCATCGTGCGCTTTTACGTCGGCGAGAACGAAGAGGATAGCATCGTCCGGTTGAACCAGAAGATGTCCGCCAACTTCGACCTGATTCCGTTTGGCGCATCCCCTCCGCTGATCAAGCCGCGCTCCATCGACGACGTTCCGATTCTCGCGCTCACGCTTTCGAGCGACCGCTACGACGGTTACGCCTTGCGGCGTGTTGCCGCCCAAGCCACGGACTCGATCAAGCAGGTCAACGATGTTTCCGCCGTAGCCGTGATTGGCGGCCAACGACGCGAGGTCGCCGTGACGCTCAACCCCGCGAAGCTCGAGGCTTTCCGCCTTTCCCCCGGCGCGGTTGCTCACGCGATCGAGGGCGCGAACCAGCGTCTGCCGTCAGGCAGGTTCAACCAGGCAAACCGGGAGTTCATTCTCTACACGGGCGACTTCCTCCGCGACGTGGAAGAAGTCCGCTCCCTGGTGGTATCCGTCCACAATGGACATCCGGTGTATCTCGGCGACGTCGCCCACGTGGCCGATACGGGGGAGGAACCATCGCAGATTGTCGAAACCGGCGCGCAGGGGCAGTTCCGCCCCGCCGTTACCATCGCGATCTCCAAGCGCAAGGGGACGAACGCGATCGAGGTGGCCAACCACGTCCTCGCCAAGGTGGAGACGCTCAAGGGCGCAACGATTCCCTCCGAGGTCGAGGTTGGCATTACGCGGCATTATGGCGAGACCGCGCAGGAGAAGTCCGACGAACTGCTCTTCCACATGCTGATCGCCATCGTCTCGGTGAGCATCGTGGTGGCGCTCACGCTGGGCTTCCGCGAATCGCTTGTCGTGTTCTCCGCGATCCCGGTGACGCTGGCGCTGACGTTGACCGTCTTCTATCTGCACGGGTTTACGCTCAACCGCATCACGCTGTTCGCGCTGATATTCTCGATCGGCATTCTCGTCGACGACGCCATCGTGGTGGTGGAGAACATCGTGCGCCACGCGCGGCTCGAATCGAACACCGGCAGGCCGCTCAAGGAAGTCGCTCTTGAAGCCGTGGATGAGGTGGGCAACCCCACGATTCTGGCCACGCTCGCCGTGATCGCCGCCATACTTCCGCTGGCCTTCGTTGGCGGATTGATGGGCCCCTACATGCTGCCGATCCCCATCGGCGCTTCCGCGGCCATGGTGTTCTCGCTGCTGGTCGCCTTTCTGGTGACGCCTTGGGCCGCGGTCCGCTTGCTCCGGCTGAAAGGGGGGACGGAAGACCATGAACGCGAAGACCGCTTCACGCGTTTCTACCGGAAGTTCATGGGCATCGTGCTTCCGAGCCGGCGGAACCGGTTTGCGTTCCTGACGCTCGTGAGCGTGCTTCTGGCGGGGTCGATGGTGCTCGTCTACATCGGGTTCGTCAAGGTGAAGATGCTGCCCTTCGACAACAAGAACGAGTTCCAGGTGGTGATCGACATGCCCGAAGGCACGTCCCTCGAAGAGACCGCCCGGGCCACGCGCGCCCTTGCGGATACGGTACTGCGACAGGAGAGCGTGGTGAGCGTGCAGACCTACGTAGGCACCGCGTCACCCTACAACTTCAACGGATTGGTGCGGCACTACTACCTGCGACGGGGCGCTAATGTCGCGGATATCCAGGTGAACCTGACAGGCAAGCATGAACGATCCGTGCAGAGCCACGAGATTGCGAAGACAGTCCGGACGGCGTTGCTGCCCGTTGCGGAGGAGTTCGAGGCCAACATCAAGGTAGCGGAAGTGCCGCCGGGGCCGCCGGTGCTGCAAACGCTGGTGGCGGAAGTCTATGGGCCCACCGCGGAAGGGCGCGAAACGGTGGCGCGCCAAATCCGCCAGCTATTCGAGGAGGCCCCCGGCGTGGTGGATATCGATTGGTATGTGGAAGACGATGCGCCGCGCGTCCGCCTGCTGCCCGACAGCCGGAAAGCGGCTCTGCATGGCATCTCCGAGACCGACATCGCCCGGACGATCTCCATGTCCGCAGCCGGGCATGCCGTGGGACTGCTGCATGACGACAAGGAAAGCGAGGACGTGCCGATCCGGGTGCGGCTCGACCGCGGCAGCCGCTCCGATATCGAGCGGCTGCTCTCGCTGCGCATCCCCGGGCGGACCGGCGCCGCCGTGCCGCTGCGGGAGTTGGTGCGTGTCGAGCGGGACCTCGAAGACAAGAGCATCTACCACAAGAATCTGATGCCCGTCACCTACATCACGGCCGACGTGGCTGGGGTGGTGGAAAGCCCGGTCTACGCCATCCTCGGGATTGGCGACCGCGTGGAAACACTCACCGCCCCGGACGGCGGGAAAGTGGCCCAGCACACGGCGTCCCTGCCGTTCAGCGACGAGCACTACTCCGTCAAGTGGGATGGCGAGTGGCACATCACGTATGAGGTTTTCCGGGATATGGGCATCGCCTTCGCGGTGGTGCTGCTGCTGATCTACATTTTGGTGGTGGGCTGGTTTCAGAACTTCCTCACCCCGCTCGTGATCATGGCCGCAATCCCGTTCTCACTCGTGGGCATTCTGCCTGCGCACGGCCTGATGGGCGCCTTTTTCACGGCGACTTCGATGATCGGCTTCATCGCGGGCGCGGGCATCGTGGTGCGAAATTCGATCATCCTGGTGGACTTCACGGAGTTACGCCTCGCCGAGGGGCACGACCTGATGTCGTCCGTGATCGATTCGGGCGCAGTGCGGTTCCGGCCGATGATGCTCACCGCCGCGGCCTTGATCGCCGGCGCCGCCGTCATTCTGTTTGACCCGATCTTTCAGGGCCTCGCCATTGCGCTGATGGCCGGCGAAGTGGCTTCGCTGTTGCTCTCGCGCATGACGATTCCCATCACCTATTACATGCTTCACATGAAAAAGAAGGAGACTTCCGCATGAGCGTCGAACGCGCCCTCCGCATGATCGCCGGCACCGTGGTGCTGGTTTCCGTGGCCCTCGGAACTTTCGTGAGCCCGAACTGGTATTGGCTGACGGCCTTCGTCGGCCTCAACCTCTTCCAATCCGCTTTCACAAACTGGTGCCCAATGATGGCCGTGTTGCGCAAGTTCGGCCTGCGGGGAGGGGGTTCTGCTGGTTGCTGCTCCTAGAGGGCGGCCTCTTCGCGGCGCTGGAGGCGATGGATACGCCATGCTTCCCCACAACCGCGCGGGGAGGGATAGAATACCTGCATGCGATTTTCGTCTCTGATCTTCACCGCGCTGGCCCTTGCGGCCATCACCTTTCCCACCGCCCTTGAGGCGCAACAGCGGGGGCCCAGGATGCCTGGCGAACGCTGGGTGGAACTGTTCAATGGCAAGGACCTGACGGGATGGACCAACGTCGGCACGGAGAAATGGACCGTGGAAGACGGCGCCATCCACGGCCAAGGGGTGAGCAAGCAGTATGGCTATCTGCGCACCGATAAGGAGTACCAGAGCTTCTACCTCTTCCTCCGCTTCAAGACCGAAGCCAATGGGAACAGCGGCGTTTATTTCCACACGCAATTCAAACCCGGCACGGTGGATGTAAGCCAGGGCCGGCAGTTTGAAATCGATCGCGTGCTGGGCCACCACTCCTGCGGCGTTTACGGCGACGACATGGGCTGGAAGGCCTGGCCTTCTCCCGAATACGAAGGCCTGTTGCGCCCCACGGATTGGAACGACATGCTGCTCAAGGTGGAAGACAACCACTACGAGTGCTATCTGAACGGCGTGAAGATGCTTGACTATGTCGATCCCAAGATGGGCGCCAAGGATGGCTATATCGCACTCCAGTTGCATTCCGGCGGCGAAGGCAATATGCGCTTCAAGGATATTCGCTTGCTCGACCTCTCTCGCCGCTAGGCCCGTTGCTTGGGGGATGGGGCGGCCGCGCCCCATCCGCAAGCCGGTCCTCGATTCAGGACAAACTGGTAGACTTATCTTGTGGCTGGGCTGACCCAAATCCAGACAGCGCCCCTCGAAGTGCCCACGGGCCCCGTGGGGCGGATATCGTCTCTCCTCATCAAGCCCGCCTCGGCGCTCTGTAATCTGAATTGCGAGTACTGTTTCTATCTGGACCGGGAGACCGATCCGTATAAGGACATCGCCCACAAGCGCATGTCTCTCGATACGCTTCGCCGCATGGTGGAATCGTATCTGTTCTATTCCTATCCTCAATCCACATTTGCCTTTCAGGGCGGAGAGCCGACGCTGGCAGGCCTGCCTTTCTTCGAGAAGTTGATTGCCTACCAGCAGAAGTTCGGCCGCACCGGCCAATCGGTCAGCAACGCGCTGCAAACCAACACGATCCTGCTCGACGACGACTGGTGCCAGTTTCTGCGCAGCTACAACTGGCTGGTGGGCGCTTCGATCGACGGCGACGAGGACATGCATGACCGTTACCGCGTGAACCGCGGCGGCGAGGGCACGTGGCGCCGCGTGATGAAAAGCATTGAGCTGATGAAGAAGCATCGCGTGGATTTCAACGCGCTCTGCGTGCTCAGCCAATCAAACGTAGAGAAGCCGAAGGAGGTCTATCGCTTCTTTCGTTCCCTGGGCATCGACTACCTGCAGTTCATCCCTCTCGCCGAGTTTTCCCCAGAAGGCGGCGCGAACCCTTACGCCATCACTCCCCGCCAGTATGGGCGGTTCCTCCTCGAAATGTTCGAGCTCTGGTGGCCGGACCGGAAGCAGGTGCGCATCCGTTATTTCGATAACATCGCGGAGGCCGTGGCGGGCCTCACGCCGGGCAACTGCACGATGCATAAGACCTGCGACAGCTACGTGGTGGTGGAGTACAACGGCGATATCTACCCCTGCGATTTCTTCGTCTCGCCGGAGTGGAAGCTAGGAAATCTGAACAAGGATACGTGGAGCAAGATCGCCGCGAATTCACTCCGCGCGCGTTTCGCTTACGGAAAACAGCTTCCCCACCCGGCTTGCCAGGTATGTGAATATCGAGATCTCTGCCACGGGGGCTGCCCGAGCTTTCGCACGAAGCAGCGCGGCAACCCTTCCGATCTCGATTATTTCTGCGAGAGTTACAAGATGGTCTACGCCAAGGTGCTGGGGCCGTTGCGCAAGGAAGTGGAACTGATCACCGGAAAGCCGCCCGTGCTCTGACGCGCTTACTCGACTTCG
>JADYZL010000134.1 GCA_020853155.1 Bryobacterales bacterium | reverse complement strand
TAGCGCAAGCGTTGCTGGCGGTTCCAACTCCGGTCGAGCCCATCCTTCGCGCCCGTTCCGATAAAGCGATGGTCCACGCGAATGCGGTGGCGCAGCGGAACTTTCCAGAGTGGCCGCGTAATGGTGATCTGCTCCTGCATCCGGTGCTCCGGATACGAGGCCGGGCTCCAGTGCAGCCCGCCAGGACGTGTCATGAAATAGGCGTAAGCTCCGCCAACCTGAATGTTGGGCGAGACCTGGTAATTCACCCCAGGGCTCACCACCCACTGCATCCAGTTGGCCTCGTTCATCTGCCGCCAGCTTCCATCGAGATGAACGCCCCACCCGCCCTTCACGGCGTGGTCCCCGCGATAGCTAAACCACTCCGATTGCTGGCGGACCGGCGTGGGCATCACTTGGGAAACCCCGCTTCGAGCCGCTACCATGAGCGCCGCCAGCGCGAGCAACGTGAGCCCGGTTCGCTTCCATCGCATCCGGACCCGGGATCGCGCGATGCATGAGCCCGGAGCACAGGCCACACCCCCGGTGGATCGAGCAATTCGCATCGAGGTGGCCATGGATTAGCGAAGCCGCCAGCGGTCTGTCTCGAACTCCGCGATCGACTCATCCCAGGCGCCAAACTTCCCCGCCATCTGGCCGCCATCCACGAGGAGCGTCGCTCCCGTGATAAATGAGGCTTCGTCCGAAACCAGAAACGCCACCGCTTTTGCGACCTCCGCCGCTTCCCCGCCCCTGCCTAGCGGCACATGGCGAAAGTAGGCCTTCAAGACGTTCGGGCTGTCGAAAGCGGTCTGCGTGAGGCTCGTCCGGATGAGCCCGGGGTTCACCGCATTCACGCGAATCTGCCATGGCCCCAATTCATTCGCCACGGTATGCAGCACCCCCAGCACTCCCGCCTTGCTCGCATTGTAGGCCGTCAGATTCGGTTCGCCGTCGTAGGAGTTCGTCGAAGCCATCAGCACGATGGAGCCGCGCCGCTGCGGCTTCATCTTTGCCGCCGCCATTTGCACCGTCCGAAATAGCCCTGTCAAATTCAGCGAAATCGTTCGTTCCCATATCGATGCCGTGATTTCTTCAAGCGGTGCTTCAATAGCCGTGCCGGCATTGGCCACGGCGATATCCAATTCCGGGATGGCATCGAATGCAGCGCGAAGCGAATCCGCATCCGTCACATCGGCCACCACGCCTTCCGCCCCAAATCCAGCCGCCACTCGCACCGGCTCCGCCCGCTCGAGGTCGGCCACCCACACCCGCGCGCCGCATGCCGCCAGTTCCCGGGACACCGCCAGCCCGATCCCGTTTGCCCCACCCGTCACCAGCGCGGTCTTTCCATTCAAATTTACCGGCATTTCCATACTCTAGCGCCTCCCGGCTGCCATGGTCATGCACTGCTGCGAGGCAGGGCGTTCCTGCACGGATGGGCCGCGCTTCGATACACTGAATTCCAAGGTACGCCTTCCCGCGGCCGGGAGGCGGCACACCGCTGCAAGCAATGGAACTGAAGCTCGTCCCCCTCGATATTCCCGATGACGCGAATTTGATCCTCGGCCAATCGCACTTCATCAAGACGGTGGAAGACGTCTACGAAGCGGTCGTGAACACGAACGCATCCATCCGCTTCGGGGTCGCCTTCAACGAAGCTTCCGGACCTTGCCTCATTCGGCACGACGGCAACGACGACGCGCTTCGCGAGGCAGCCATTGCTACGGCGCAAGCTATCGGTGCGGGGCATATCTTCGTTCTTTATCTTCGCGACGGATTCCCCATCAACCTCACCGGGCGCCTCAAAGACGTTCCCGAAGTGGTGCGGCTTTTCTGCGCCACCGCGAACCCCGTCCAGGTGGTGGTGGCCGAATCGGCTCAGGGACGCGGAGTCTTGGGCGTCATTGACGGAGCCTCTCCGAAAGGGATTGAGGACGAAGCGGGCGCGCAAGCCCGAAAGGATTTTCTGCGTAAAATCGGTTACAAACGCTAGCCTGTTTTCGCATTAACCGGTAGGGGCAATAGCAAGGTCAAAGGAAGCACCCATGGTGTGGTTCCTGACCGGCTTGCGCTCCGTACGCCGGCCGCCGCGGATTCGCCCGGGGAAATTCCCCAGGCGCGGCCCCGCTTCCATCAACTAGAGGAGACCCATGTTTGATCAACCCGATCGCCAGTTTGGCTTCAATACCCGCAGCCTCCATGAAGGCCATTCGCCTGACCAGGTAACTCATTCGCGCGCGGTGCCGATTTACCAGACCACCTCGTTCACCTTCGACGATTCCGCTCACGCCGCCAATCTTTTCGCGCTGAAGCAGTTCGGCAACATCTACACGCGCATCATGAACCCCACCACGGATGTTCTCGAACAGCGCGTGGCCGCGCTCGAGGGCGGTGTGGCGGCTCTGGCCACCGCATCCGGGCAATCCGCGCAATTGCTGGCCATCACGAATATCTGCGATTCCGGCGATGATGTCGTCGCGGCCAGCACCCTCTATGGCGGCACGTTCACGCAATTCGACGTCTCTTTCCGCAAACTCGGCATCAACGTGATCTTCGTGGATCCGGACGATCCGGAGAACTTCCGCAAGGCGATCACGCCCAAGACGAAGCTCATCTTCGGCGAGAGCATTTCGAACCCCAGAGGCAGCGTGCTCGATATTGAAGCCGTTGCGCGCATCGCCCATGAGCACAACGTCCCGCTGATCGTCGATAACACCTTCGCCAGCCCATATCTCTGCAACCCCATCGCGCACGGCGCCGATATCGTGCTGCATTCGCTCACCAAGTTCATCGGCGGGCATGGCAACAGCATCGGCGGCATCATCGTCGATTCCGGAAAGTTCCCCTGGGCAAAGGGAAATTTCCCCGGCATCAATGAGCCGTCAGCCTCGTATCACGGCATGAAGTTCGGCGAAACCTTTGGACCGATCGCCTACATCATCAAGGCGCGGGTCGAAGGGCTGCGCGATCTCGGCCCCTGCCTCAGCCCGTTCAATGCGTTCCTCTTCCTGCAAGGGATTGAAACGCTCGGGCCCCGCATGGAGCGCCACATCGCGAACGCCCTCGCCGTGGCCAAACACCTTCAGGGGCACCCCGGCGTTACCTGGGTGAAATACCCGTCGCTGCCTTCCAGCCCATACTACGCGCTGGCGCAGAAGTATATGCCCAAGGGCGCGAGTTCCGTGTTCACCTTCGGAATCAAGGGCGGCTACGACGCGGGCGTGAAGTTCATCAACAGCCTGAAGATGTTCTCCCACGTGGCCAACGTCGGCGACACCCGCAGCCTGGTGATCCACCCATCCTCTACCACGCATCAGCAGTTGGGTGCCGCCGAGCAGAAGGCCGCGGGCGTGGAACCGGACATGGTTCGCCTTTGCATCGGCATCGAGGATCTGGAAGATATCCTTTGGGATCTCGATCAGGCCCTGAGCGCCGTCAACGCATAGAACGGCCGCCTCCGCGATCCTCGTGCGAGCAGAAAACAGGCAGGCGGTGCAGCCGGATCTTCCTATCTGGCTGCCCTGCCCGCCTTCTCATTCCCGGTTAGAGTTTGTGCAGGAAGAACATCAGCCAGCTAAACCCCACCATTGCTAGCACGGGCGTCACAAAACGATGGCCGAAATAGCGTAGAAATTCCTCTTTCGATTTCGCCTGCAGCAACGACGCCACCGAAGCGGAGAGCAGCAGAAAAATTAGCACGTAAACGAAGTGGCTCATCCCTTCTTCCCCTTCCCCGCTCTCGCGGCCAGAGCCGTCTGAAATGCCTTGCCTTCCGCCCGCTTTTCATCGAACAGATAGAACACCGCAAGCAGGTTCAAAATGCCCGCCAGATTCAGCAGATTCGTCACCATCGAATTCTCCGATGTGCCGTCGAACGGCGCATCGTAGCCGAAAAACTGCGCCGCCCACATCGAGACGCCGTTCGAGCGCTGCGCTACCTGTTCCATCGTCCGCATCGCATTGCCGATCGGGTCCGAAGACGAGAGCCCCGCGATGAACATCGGTTCCGGCGGCACAGGCGGCGCTACCGCCGCCCCGCCCAGCAGCGTGCCGATCACGGCTATGTGGATGATCACGAAAAGGGCGATCGCCTTGGTCTTCTCCCCCGCCAGCCAGTGCCCCGCCCCCGGCACAAAGATGCCGGCAAACGCGATCCATGGGCTGCCCGGCTCTTCCAACCGGCCTACAGCGTCGCTCATTGGGCGCCTCCTTTCGCGATATCGGCGCCCGTCGGGAATGTGCTTACGATGCGCAGCATGCGTCCCCAGCGAATCGTCTTATCAAGAATTCGTTCATTGAAGCTTTCCGTGTACGGGTAGCCATAAGACCAGTACACAATCAATGGTTTCCCGATGATGTTGTCCCGCGGCACCAGGCCCCAATAGCGGCTGTCGAGCGAATTGTCGCGGTTATCTCCCATCGCGAAGTAGTAGCCTTCAGGAACCACCAGATCCCCGTCATGCACATACTTCCGGTGCATCTCGAGGGCTCGCAGCGCCAGCGGCGTCGAGCTCATTTCCGCATAGCGCGGGAAGTTATCCCGATACGGGTCCACCCCTCCAATGCGCTTGGACTTGTACGGCTCATCCACCGGCGAACCGTTCAAAAACAACTGCCGCTCCTCCAGGTGGATCCGGTCCCCCGGCACTCCAACCACGCGCTTCACGTAAGCCTGGTTAAGGTCGAGCGGAAAACGGAACACGATGATGTCGCCCCGCTTCGGATCCCGGTAGGGCAACAGTATGCGCGAAATCGGGTCGGATGGCGCGTAAGCCTGCTTGTTCACAAGCAGCCGGTCTCCAATCAGGAGGGTGCCCTCCATGGACCCGGTGGGGATTTCGAAGCCCTGCACCAGCGCCGTGGTCAAGAACAGGAACAGCACCGCAGTCCAGGTCCAATCCGAAAATCCGCCCGGCCATACCGGCACGGATGGATCTTCGGGTTCGGTTTTCGCGGGCTTCTTCCCGCGCAAGCGATCAAGCATGGAAGACATAACGAATACAGCTATTGTCGCATCCGGAGAGCAAAAGTCGGACAGCCGCGCGCTTCTCTTCCCAATTTGTTAAGGTCCGGCTACCGCATCCGCGCGCCGTCACTCTAACCTTCGCCGCCCGTTCCTGGGACAATAAGAGTTCGATGACACCACCCAACACCGCCCCTGCCACGGCAACGGGCGCCGTTCCAAGACAAGACCGTCACGCCGCCATCTGCCTGCTCAGCGGCGGCCTTGATTCCACCACATGCCTTGCCGTCGCGCTTCAGGAAGGCTTCGCCTGCTACGCCCTCTCCTTCGACTACGGGCAGCGCCACCGCGTGGAACTGGATGCCGCCGCGCGCGTCGCATCGGCCATGGGTGCGGAACGCCACGTCACGCTTCGCCTTGACCTTCGCGCCTTCGGCGGCTCCGCGCTCACCGGCGATATCGCCGTCCCCAAACACGAAGCCGTGGATCAGATTGAGCCTGGAATTCCAGTCACCTACGTGCCCGCCCGCAACACCATCTTCCTGAGCTGCGCGCTTGGCTGGGCCGAAGCACTGGGAGCCCAGGACATCTTTCTCGGTGTGAACGCGGTCGATTACTCCGGCTATCCCGATTGCCGCCCGGAGTTCATTCAATCCTTCGAGCAGACCGCGCGCCTCGCCACCCGCGCGGGCGTGGAAGAGGGCAAGGGCGTTCACGTGCATACGCCGCTCATGAACCTGAGCAAAGCGGGCATCGTCCAATTGGCTGCCCGGCTGGGTGTCGATTTCCGGCTCACCCACAGTTGCTACGACCCCTCGCCGGCCGGGCTCTCCTGCGGCCATTGCGATTCCTGCCTGCTGCGCCGAAAAGGCTTCGAAGAGGCGGGCATCCCGGACCCCTTGGAGTACGCCGCATGACGGCGCCCCGAGAGCGCATGCGCCTCACCCCATGGAGGCCGGCGTGAAGATTGCGGAGATTTTCTATTCGCTCCAGGGTGAGGGCGCGCTCGTGGGCGTCCCGAGTGTCTTTGTCCGGACGAGCGGCTGCAATCTGCGCTGCACCTGGTGCGATACGCCCTATTCCTCCTGGTCTCCCGAGGGCACGGAAATGAGCGTCGCGGAGATCGTCGCCGAAGTCCGGCGGTATCCTGCAGCGCGCCACGTGGTGCTCACCGGCGGGGAACCGATGATCGCGCCCGGCATGATTGCCCTCACAGAGCAACTCTCCGCGCGCCGCTATCACATCACCATCGAGACGGCGGGCACGGTCTTTCAACAGGTCCAATGCCACCTTATGTCGATCAGCCCGAAGCTTGCAAACTCCACGCCGCTCGATCGCGAGCAAGACCGTTGGGCCGCGCAGCATGACCGGCTCCGCATCCAGCCCGATGTGCTGAAAGACCTCTGCGCCACCTACCCTCACCAATTAAAGTTTGTCGTGATGTCTCCGCCGGATCTCGAAGAAATCAATGCACTTCTCCGCACGATAGAATCAGGCAGGGAATCCGTGATCCTCATGCCGGAGGGGCGCGATCCCGCCACCTTGCACGAGCGTTCGCTGTGGCTTGCCGAGGTTTGCAAGGAGCAGGGTTTCCGCTTCAGCCCCCGCCTGCACGTCAATCTCTGGGGAGACCGTCGCGGCGTCTAAAGCGATTTCCGCAAACTATTCGCTCCCGCGTGCGTAAAGAACAATTGGGGATGTTCACGGAGCCTACCCCCTGTTGGGACAACGCGGAAAGAAGGAGTTCGGATGCAAGCATTCATGCCCAGCATCAATCATGGATTGAGCGCTCTCCCGCTCTTCGCGACGGCGTTTCTGCTGGCATTCGCGGCTCGTTGGCTTTTTCGGAAGACCACTCGCTTCGAGATCGACGAGGAACT
The DNA here is from genome assembly GCA_020853155.1 of Bryobacterales bacterium. GTDB lineage: Bacteria > Acidobacteriota > Terriglobia > Bryobacterales > Bryobacteraceae > JACTMJ01. The sequence continues at coordinate 13,182 of JADYZL010000134.1, read as the reverse complement.
CACGGAGCGGGACAACACCGCGTTCGGCATCGCCTTCGCGGGCTACATGCTGGGCGTGGCGATCGCGATTTCGGGCGCGCTCTCTCCCTGGGAAAGCGTGGCGCTTCTCGACGAGATCCTCACTATCGCCTTGTACGGCATTATCGCGGCTGCGCTCATGCGCGCAAGCCTATGGATCAATGACAAAGCCATCCTCTACCGCTTCTCCATCGACAAGGAACTCGTGCGGGACCACAATTCCGGCACGGGCTTCGTCGTCGCCGGATCGAGCATCGCCACCGGCTTCATGTTGCGCGGGGTGCTCAGCGGCTATAGCGCGTCGTTCTGGCTGGGGATGCGCGATATCGCCATCTACTTCCTTGTCGGCCAGTTGATACTTATCGCAGGCGGATGGGTCTACGCCAGATTCGCGGGCTACGACGTACACGAAGAAATCGGCGACAAAGATAACGTGGCCGCCGGCATCAGCTTCGGCGGATTTCTCGCCGCCCTCGGCTATATCGCGAGCGTGGCTCTCGCCGGGGCGAGCGGCCAATGGGCGGACGAAGTCGTCACCAGCTTGGTGCTCGCAGTCTTCGGCATCGTCCTGCTCATCACCGCACGGGTAGTGGCGGATGTGTTTCTGCTCCCGAAGTCCCCCCTCGCCAAAGAGGTCGCCGTCGATAAGAATATGGCGGCCGGAGCGGTAGCGGCCGCGGCCTTCCTGCTGGTGGCCGTGCTCTTTGCGGCCAGCGTCCGGGATGACCGCGCCGTCCCGGCTGCTTCCGCGTCAGCCATGTTACCGGGCAGCCCGATCGAGAGCGCCGCCGCGCCATCCGGAAGCGAACCGCCAAAAGAGAGCCCCGCCCCCTTGAACGGCGCCCAGGGAGCGAAGCAATGAGGAACCTCCTCCATCCCGTTTGGAATCGAATACGGCGCGCCGGCGTTTGGGCATTGCTGCTCATCCTGGTGTTCCTGCTGCTTCCCGAAAGCCTTTGGGCGCGGCGCGGGGGAAGAGTCTCCTTCGGACGATCCTCCAGTTTCTCGCGCCCCAGCAGCCGCAGCTTCCCCAGCCGCGCCCAATCCTGGGGCAGTTCGCGGCCCACCACGGTCACGCCGCGTATGGGCTCGCGCGGAGAGTCTCGGCCCGCCGCAACCGGAAGCGCCTATGGCGTGGACCAGACCGTGATGAACCGCGCCCGCACCCAGGGCACCGTTTTCCAATCCCGCGGCGATGCCCAGCGCGCCTTTGAGCGCGATAACGCCAACAAGTTCCCCAGCACCTTCTCGAAGGAACCGGCGAACCGTCCCGGCTACATTCCATCCACCACCACCGTGGGCGGCCAGAACTACGATGTGCGCTACAGCCGCGAGCACGGGGGATATGGCTACATTCAGAACGGGAGTTGGGTGGGCTATAACGCGCTGCGCGACATGGCAATCCTCAGCATGCTGATGCGCCAGAACAGCTACGTTTACCCGCAATCCGGCGCTGCTCCTCCCTCTGGAGAAGCTGGCGGTGGCATCTCGAGTTGGTTCGCTGGCTCCGGCAGCGGCATGCTCATTCTGCTGCTGCTCATCGGTGGCTGGGCGATGATCCCGCGCCGCCGTGGCGCACGGCAATACTATCAGGGCGTGCCTCCGCCGTATGCACCCGGCGCGGGAAGCTGGCCGTCACCGGATGCACCGGCATCGCTACAGCCGCCGTCACTCCAGAGAGATCCGCGAAGGGAGAAACCCATGGGCTCCACATACAATCTGCATTCCGCTTCCTTCTGGCAATCGTTGCGTCCGGGAAGCACCATCATTCTGAAAGACGAACAGACCCTTGCCGACATGATCCAAAGTGGAGAGGCCCTGGCCACCGGGAGAGACTACAACCTGGAGGAAGTCTGGCGGATCAAGGAATCGCGCGGCATCGCGGAATGGCAGTTCTTCCGCATCCGTTCGCTTCACGATGAGGACGCCGTATGGCTGATGATCAAGAGCACCGGCAGCAGTTCGAATGCGGGTGAAGAACTGAGCGCGGGCGTCTACTTCGAGGCCGACGGCTTCGCACCCGGCAACCGCGAAGATCTGCTCAACCGGGAACTCTATTGGGTGTTCGCCGAGCCGCCCGACACGTCAAATTACAAGTTGATCGACCTTGAATTCGCGCCACAATTGAACTTCAATGTGGAGGTGGACGGAGCGGCGCGGGAAGCGGAGTTTGCGAAGATCGGCAACCTCGAGTTCCAAGGCAAGGCCACTGCGGATCCTTCCATGAGCAACGTCTCTTTCGCGAAGAGCACCGAAATGATCGGTACCGTCGCGGAGTATCGCACGGCAATGCGCGTGCCTAATCCAAAGGTGATATTCTTCGAAACCGGCGCTCCGAACCCAAAGGGTGGATTGATCCGGATGCTCCAGGGCTCCGATATCTCGGTCGGAGATATCGAAGTGCTCCCGCTCGCGGATGGCGCGCCACGTCAGTAACGGGGAAGCACAGCACTCCCGATGCCGGAACCGGATCCGGTCTTGAAATTTCAGCGGGCGGCAGGAAAGAAATCGCCGCGGCCCGCGTAAACAATTTATGGAGATAGCGATGACCACACAAGAAAACCTCTCCAGCTTGGCCGACATGGCCCAGGTGCTGGAAGATAGCGGATATGAAGTGGCGCTGGGCGAGGGCTTCCTGGCCGTGAAAGTGCCTCACGGAGAGCAACCGCCGGCCCACGCGCTGCTAACCATCGACGAAATCCGCGGCAAGCTGATGATCTCGTCCCGCGTGGCCCGTTATGGAGACATTGCCGAAGAACGCCAGTCGGCATTTCAGGCCGCCCTGCTCGAAGCGAATATGCGGATCGATCCGTTTGCTTTCGCCACGCTGACGGACCGGGATGACCCGGACCTCGATTCGCCAGACGAATGGATCGTGATGTTGATCGAGAGCGTCTGCCTCGGCGATCTGTCAGCGGGCGAACTGCGCAGCGCCATCGCGGATCTTGCGAACGCGCTGCCCGTCGCGGACGAAATCATGGCCGCCATTGCGTAACCGCCGCTCAGGGCGAAACCAGACACGGAACCAGCAACCGAACGGGGAACAGAAGAGAGGAAGATCATGGAATTCTTGAAAGAACTCTGGAAGAAACTGCGGCGCAAGGATAAGGACGCAGCCGAGAACATGCGCGATTATGTCGCCGATGCCAGGGAGGCGATCGAGAATCGCAAGCGCGAGATCGTCGATTTCCGGAACAAAGTGGCGGAAGTGAACCAGGCCAAGCGGGTGCTGGAACGGCAATTGAGCGACACCGATGGCGAGATCGCCAAGTGGTCCGCCACGCTCGAGAATATTCGCAACGCCGCCCTCGATCTCGAAGCGAAAAAAGAAAAGGGCGCGCCCGTCATGGCCGCGCGCAACTCCGCCACGGAACGGGCCGAAGGGTTGCGTTCTTCCATCAAGGCTCAGGAAGAGATGCTGGTGCAGCTCCGCAAGCAATTGATGGAAGCGCAGAGCGATCTTGCCGAACGCGAACAGAAGCTCGTCACCCTCGCCGCTCGCCAGCAAGCAGTGAAGATCCGTCAAGGCCTGAACGATGCCGCCGCCGCCTTCTCCACGGGCAAGGGAACGCTCGCCGCCGTCGACGAACTGGAGCGCAAGGTCACTTCCGCCGAAGATCGTGAAGCGGCTATCGGTGAAGAGATTGCCCTCACCAAGCCCGGCTCCGAAGCGGCGGCCGTGGCCGCGGAGTTCGATCCAAAACGGCTGAAAGTTCAGGATGATCTGGATGCCTTCTTCGGAGCCCCCGCGGCGCTGCCGCCCCCGAAGGAAGAGATCCCGGCATCATAAGCCACTGCCGCGATCCGCACCATGCGCAAGCGGCAAGCGGAGCGGGCACGCAACCGGCAACGGTCGCGTGTCCGCCCCTTCCCGTTCCGGTGTAACCTTCGCCACGCCCCATCCCCGCTTGTCCGCGCACGCCCTTCTATGCGAACCTTCCAAGGAATGGCAAAAACGCTGGAACGCATCACCCCGGCGGGTCTTACCGCCCCCAAGGCTCCTTACTCTTACGCGGTCCGCGCCGGAGATTTCGTCTACGTCTCCGGGCAGGCGCCCATCAATCTCGACACCAACAAATTCGAGTTGGGCACGATTGAAGAGGAAACCCGGCTCGTCTTCCGGAACGTGGAGCGCATCCTGGCCGCTTGCGGCTGCACGTTGAACGACGTCGCAAAATGCAATGTCTATCTGCGGGATGCGGAGCGCGATTTCGCGGCCATGAATGCGGTCTACGTCGAGTTCTTCTCCGAGGTTCGCCCCGCCCGCACCACGGTGGGCACGTCCTTCGGCGCGCCCGGCATGAAAATTGAAGTGGACGTCGTCGCCTATAAGCCGCAGTGATAAGTTCCCGCTAGCCGCACGGATGGCCGGGTGGCGGGTAACTCCTCAGGGATGGGTCGCGAGGCACGCTTCGATAGCGCCGAACGATTCTTCCGGCGGGCTGTCGCCCCGAACGACGATCTGCGCATAACGGCGGGTCGGCGCAATATGCTCGGCGAACATCGGCCTCACCGTGCGCGCATACTGCTCCCTTACACTCGCCTCCGTGCGCCCGCGCTCCGACACATCGCGTGCGGTCCGCCGCTCAAGGCAGCCGGCATCGGGATAATCGATAAACACTCCCACACGGAGCATCGCGCGCACCTCCGCGTCGTAGAGCGCGAAGATCCCTTCAAGCACTAGATACTCACGTGCTTCGACGCGCCTCACCTCTTGCGTCCGGGTATGCGTCGAGAAATCGTAGACGGGCACATTCACCCCGTTCCCCGCGCGCAACGAAGATAGCTGAGCGCGAAGCAACGCCCAATCGAGCGAAGCCGGATCGTCGAAGTTCCACTGCGCCCGCCCCCCTGGCGGGAGATGCGAAAGATCCAGGTAGTAGGAGTCCAGGGACAGAATGGGCGCGTTTAACCGGCCTGCCACATGGTTAGCAAGATACGTCTTGCCGGATCCCGACGCTCCCGCGATCGCAATGATCCGGGTTGCCGCAACACCTGAATCGGCCCTGACGGACGCGCCTTCGGAAGTCGGGGAATCGACACGGCATTCACGGCTCACGGCCACTGAGAATACCATGTCTCACACGCACAGGCCGCTAAGCGGTCTCCGGTGGAGCCTCGCGATGGAAAGCCAGCGCGCCGAAGCTCACCACGCTCGCCGGGTCGATATTCCATTGCTCATAATGCAGCAGCCGGGCACGCGCATCCGGGTAGACTTGAGTGAACGCATAAAGCGTAGACGAGCCGCACCATTTCAGTTCCGCGTCCCGCTTCACCACATCGTCCCAGAACGCGCCCGCGTCGCCCGCTTCGAGCATCGCCACGCGCGCGCGGTCTATCTCCTCCACCGCCGCCATCGCGTCTGTAGACACCTGCGCCGCGAACTCGTCCCCGTAGCGTTCCCCCATGTGCGCCATATCCACGCTGAGCAGCCAGAAGAGCTTGCGGCCCTCCTCCTGCGCAAGGTCCCGCAATGCGGAGAATAGCCGGGCCAGCGCCGGATTTGCCTCCGGCGCGGTTCCCGCGCGCATCGCGCTACCAAACCCACCGACCAGAATCGGCAACACCCTCACATCGGGTCGCACCAAATGTTGAAGCAGCAGCACATGGAATTCGAGCGAGTGATCCACGGCGTGGCAGTAATCCTCCCAGATCGAAGCGGCGGGCGATGCCTCGGCAAGCCGCTTTGCCAGATCCGGTTCCGTCCGGGTCGTCCCCAATGGGGTTTCAAATGCCTTCGCGGTTAGCCCGAATTGATCCCGTTCCCCGTAATGCGAAGTGCCCATCACCACGAAGAGGCTATCCGGAGCGGCATTGCGCAGCGCCGACGCCAATGCGGAATACGAACTCCAGCCCCCCTCGAAACTGATATGCGGCGCGGCGATCCCAACCATGGGGCGCTGGCTCGGATCCTCCCGAAAAGGTTCAATCCGCAGATTGGCGTCGAAATACGCACGGATCTCTTCGGCCGTGCCGGGGTAGGCCGAACCCGCATGCGTCGCTGTGCGGACCGGGCTGCGCCGGAACTCTTCCAGCACCGCCTCCCGCCGCGCCAGGAAGCTCTCGCTCTCCAGAAATCCGGCGGAATCCAGTGTCTCAAAAAGATGCGCTTCCAACCCGGCCGCCGTTTCGCGGTTCGCGGATCGGGCGATTTCTTCCACCAGTTGCCCTCGCGTATGGCAGCCATCGAAAAATCGCAGGAAGCGTAACAGGTAGTTCGGGATCAGAAGGGTTGTATCGGAAAAATGCAGGCAATCGCGAATCAGAAGGCCGGGATTCTCTTCCACCGGAGAAGGCTGAAAATCGAGATCCATTCGAAATGCCGGCAGCTTCTCGCTCGCGAGGAATCCCGAATCGCCATGGTGCTGGCATCCGTCCGAATGAGTGTGGTGCGCCACCGAAATTTGGATGCGGCGGCTACCGCGGTAGGATGCATCGATTTTCCGCCGCCCCTTCCGAACCTCGTCTGGCGATACGATAGTGCGTATTCGAAAGCGCCCCCGCCGGTTGGAGGCGCTGCGGGAAAGGGGATAGATTCGATGGCACGCGTATCCAAGCTCAGTGATGCGGAAATCAGCCAGGCGCTCGCATCCCTCAAAGGGTGGAGTGTGAAGGATGGCAAATTGCACAAGGAATATAAGTTCGCCGATTTCGTGCATGCATTCGGCTTCATGGCCACCGCCGCGATGCGGATCGAACGGCTGGATCACCATCCGGAATGGTGCAACGTCTACAACACGGTGCGCATCGATCTCACCACCCACGATAGCGGCGGGATCACCGGGAAGGATGTCGAGCTTGCGGGAATCCTCGACGCGCTGGCGGTGAACCTGCAATGATGCGAAGGCAGTTCCTCTCCATCCTATTCGCGGTCTGCGCGTTCATCCTCCTCCCCGCATTCGCATACCCGGCGGATGCCGATTCGATCGAGGCAAACTTCGATTCTTTGATCGAAACAGCCATTGAGAACCACACCATCCCCGGGGCAGTGCTCTTGGTGGGGCAGCAGGATCGCACGCTCTACGCAAAGGCGTACGGAAACCGCTCCCTCGTGCCCCGCAAGACCCCGATGAAGATGGATACCATCTTCGACGCGGCATCGCTCACGAAGGTGCTGGCCACGACAACGGCGGTGATGCAGCTTTGGGAACAGGGTAAGATCCGGTTGGGGGACCGGGTCACGGAATACCTTCCCAAGTTCCAGGGCGGCAAGAGCGACATCACCGTCCGGGATCTGCTTACCCACTACTCGGGCCTGCGCCCGGATGTCGATCTCGTCCCGCGCTGGAGCGGGGAGGCCACGGGAATCAATCTCGCGCTTGTGGATAAACCGGCCACTACGCCGGGGCGTCGCTTTGTTTATTCCGATATTAATTTCATCCTCTTGGCGGAAATTGTGCGTGCCGTGAGCGGAAAACGAATTGACGACTACGCCCGGGAGAATATCTTCGAACCGCTCGGCATGAAAGATACGGGCTATCTCCCCCCCGCCTCGAAACGCAGCCGCATCGCGCCCACCGAGGTCGTTGACGGAGCACCCTTGCTCGGGGTGGTGCACGATCCAACCACGCGCTATATGGGCGGTGTGGCGGGCCACGCCGGTGTGTTCACCACCGCCGCCGATCTCGCCCGCTTCGCCCGGATGATTCTCAACCACGGAGCGCTTGGGGGCCATCGCATTCTTTCCGAGGGCGCCGTCTCGAAGATGAGCGTCCCGGCTTCACCCGCATCGCGGCCGGACCTTCGAGGTCTCGGTTGGGATATCGATTCGCGCTATTCTTCCAATCGCGGTGAATTGTTTCCCGTGGGCAGTTTCGGCCACACCGGATTCACGGGTACTTCCCTCTGGATTGATCCGCACTCCCATACCTTCGTGATATTGCTGACGAACTCCGTGCATATTCCGGGGAAATCCGTCGTAAGCCTTCGCGCGAAAGTGGCCACGCTCGCAGCGGAATTAGTTGGGATTACAGGTGAACGGGTAGCGATCACAAGCTATGGCGAGACGATTTTCGGCCCCGGCAACCGGCAGGTGGTGAATCGCAATGCCTCCGTTGAAAATGGCGTGGACGTGCTGGCTGCGGACGGGTTCCGCATCCTTCAGGGAAAGCGCGTTGGGCTCATTACGAACCACACCGGGCTGCTGCGCGACGGCAGGCGCAACATCGACGCAATGCGCGAAAGCGGCGTGAATATCACCGCGATTTTCTCGCCGGAGCATGGAATTACGGGCGCCCTCGATCACGAGAATATCGCCGACGCGAAAGACGAGAAAACCGGCATCCCCATCTTCAGCCTCTATCGAGGCGGCAATGAGCGCCGTCCGAGCACCGCCATGCTCGATCTCGTGGACGTAATCGTGTTCGACATCCAGGATGTCGGCGCGCGCTTCTACACCTATATGTCCACCATGGGCTATGCCATGGAAGAGGCGGATAAGCGGGGAATGCCCTTTTACGTTCTCGACAGGCCGAACCCGATCACGGGTGTCTACGTGGAAGGGCCGCCCATTGACGCCGATCTTCTCTCGTTCATCGGCTACCACCCGATGCCGCTTCGCCATGGGATGACGCTGGGCGAACTTGCCAAAATGTTCCATGCCGAAAAGCAGATGAAGATGCCGCTCGAAGTGGTGGCCATGCGCGGCTGGCAGCGTGGCGATTGGTTTGATTCCATCGGGCAGACCTGGGTGAACCCCTCACCGAATATGCGGAACCTCACACAGGCTCTGCTGTATACGGGCGTGGCGATGCTTGAAGGCTCACTGAATTACTCCGTGGGAAGGGGAACGGACTCCCCCTTTGAAATCATCGGCGCCGATTGGATTAACGGCCAAGCACTGTCGGAATATCTGAACAAACGGGATATTCCCGGGGTCCGTTTTTATCCCGTTTCCTTTACGCCCACGGAATCGAAGCTCAAGGGAGTGCGCGCGGAAGGGGTCCGAATTCTCGTCACGGATCGGGAAGAAGTGCGCGCCACCCATCTGGGCGTGGAAATCGCGGCGGCTCTTATCGCCCTGTATCCGGATAGAGTCGAACTTGCGAAAAACCGGAACCTGATCGGAAATCAGGCCACCATCGATGCCTTGGCGGCGGGAACAGACCCACGGCGCATCGTCACTGGATGGGAGCCCGCCCTCGCCGAATTCGTCGCCCGCAGAAGCAAATATCTCATCTACAAGGAATAGCCGAAACTGGGCTGCCAGAAGAGAACGGGCAGCCTGCCGGGAGCGAGGCGGGTTGTTATCTGCCGCCCGCCTCCCGCGGGGTTAGTCTGCTTTGACCTTGTTCTTGCTGCCTGGCGGACGCCCACGGCGCCGGGGGCCGTCAACCCCGTCGGTGGTGGCCGTTGCGACACGATTCAACCATCCCGGAGGGCGGCCGCGCCGGCGGCTTTTTCCACTCTCCAAACGCTCCAACACGGTGATTGCTTCGTCGATATTTCTGCGTTCCTCTTTCAGTTCTGAAAGAATTTTTGATATATCCATTCCAAGTGCTCCCACACAATTCCGCCGAATACGCCGATCGCATCCGGTTCGGGATGCGGCAGCGCCTTTCGCATGCCAAATTGCCGCTCTGTAGTTTTATCCCAGATCGCTATTCTTTTCAATACCAATTTCAATGAAATTTCTTGTTTATTATCAAAAAAGTACCAGATCCAACCGGAAATGGGAAAATATCGCCATCCCGGCTACGCTTGGGCGCGCAGCGTTTTCCGGCGCGCCCAATATCGGTAAAACGGCCAGGCTATGGCAATCACGGACAGCCCGATCGTCGATTCCCGGGGAGCTTCGAATAGCGTAGAAATAAGGATCGCGCTCGCCGCAACGACGAAGAGCATCGGCACCACCGGGTAGCCTAGCGTACGGTAGGGGCGCGCCAAATCCGGGCGTTTGCGGCGCAGCACGATCACCGCGGCGGTCGTCATCGCGTAAAGAATCCAGCTTGTGAAAATTACATAGGTGATGATTTCTTCGTAGCGCCCGGAAAAGACGAGAATGCTCGCGAGCAGGCTCAGAAAAAGCACAGACTCCCTGGGCACGCGGTGAATCGGATCCACCTTGGCCAGCCAGCGCGGAAACAGGCCGTCCCTCGCCATCGCGTACGGAATCCGGGATCCGCTCAGAATACTGCCATTGAGGGCTGCAAACATCGAAACCATCGCAACCACGCTTACCACCGCCGCTCCGCCCTCGCCCAGGATGCGCCGCATCATCTCCGATGCGACGCGGTCGGACGCGGCCACATCCGCTGGCGAGAGCACATAGAAATAGGCCACGTTCGTGAGCAGGTAGACCAGCATCACCGTCCCGGTCCCCCCGATCAGCGCCAGCGGCAGGTTCCTTCCAGGCCGCTTGATCTCCGAAGAAACCATGCTCAGGTTATTCCAGCCATCGTAGGCCCAGAGCGCCGCCACCAGCGCCGCGAAAAATCCGGTAAAGCCGCCGGGGGCCGGCACCGTATCCGTGAAATGCGAAGCCGATCCCGAACCCAGGAGCAATCCGGCCGCAACCAATCCGAAAATCAACGCCAGTTTGGAAACGGTAAAGAATATCTGAACTCCACCGGAAACCCGCACTCCCAAATAATTGACTCCCGCAAGCAACAGGATCAGGCACGCCGCTCCCACTTGGCCCCAGCGAATTGGCAATGGCCCGCCCCCAGGTCCGATGGGGAGAGGAATCTCAAAAATTGTGGAGTCGAGAACAGGAAAGAAATTCGCGAAATAAAGAAAGAAACCGACTCCGAGAGCGGCGATAGAACCGCTCTTTGCAATCAGCGTTTGAATCCAGCCAAAAAGGAAACCCCAAAACGGCCCATACGCCTCTCGCAGAAAGACATACTCCCCGCCCGCCTCGGGCATCGACGCTGCCAATTCCGCGTATGTGAGCGCGCCGAAGAGGGAAAGTAGGCCCCCCACGATCCAAACCAGAAACAGCAAGTCCGGCGAGCCCACTTTGAGGATCATCGTCTTTGGAACCAGAAAGATTCCGGAGCCGATCACCGTGCCGACTACGATCGCAACCGCTGCGGTAATTCCGAGGTCCCTGCGCAATTCAACCGGCTGAGGGTTCATGCATTTCCTTTAGGAGATCGATCCACGAGCGGCGATACGAGCACTCCGGCCAGGAGCGTCGATAACGAACCCGCGATGACATACCAGGTCCACGCGACATTGGTGCCGAACTTGAGATAGAGCACGGCGGAGAGGCCCACGATCACACCCACGACGGTTCCGTTCTCGCCCACCCGTTTTGTCAGGATCCCCAGCAGGAACACGCCCAGAAGCGCACCCACGGAGACCGAAGCCACGGTCAGGCCCGCTTCGAGAACATTGCCCCACTGCCGGGCGAGCAGCGCGATGGCGAGCAGAACACCGCCCCAGATTACGGTGGTCCAGCGCGCAAGCTTGAGCGAACTCTGGTGGCCCTGTTCGCTGTCGATCTGCTTTGCGCGGGTAAGAGGGCGGTAGAAATCCATGACCGTGGTGGAGGCCAGGGAATTGAGAGCCGCGCTGATGTTGCTCATCGCCGCCGCCAGGATGGCCGCCATCACGATTCCGGCCACGCCTACCGGGAGGTACTCCCAGATAAACCGGGGATAAATCTTGTCGCGCTCGGTGAGCGCGGGGAGCGCCATCCCGTTGTCCTGATAGTAGACGTAAAGCGCGATCCCGATGAACAGGAAGAGGACAAATTGAAAGAAAATGACGCCCCAGCTCGACAGCAGCGCAATGCGGCTTTCCTTCTCGTTCTTCGCCGCCAACAGCCGCTGCACCATCAACTGTTCCGTTCCATGGGTCGCCGTGGTGAGGAAGGTTCCCCCCAGAAAACCCGCCAGGAACGTATAGGGTTGCGAAAAGAACGCACTCGAAAAGGCGAACTGAAAATCGAAGACCTGCAATTTTCCGGCTGCCGCCGCCGTCGTCCAAACATGCGCCCAACCCCCGTCGATGTGGTTGAGAATCACGTAGAAACTGAGGATCGCCCCAGCCACGTATAAGAACATCTGGACAACGTCGGTCCAGATCACCGCGGTCATTCCACCCTCAAACGTGTAGAAGAGTGTGAGCAGCAGGATGATGATGATCGAAGGGGTCTCACCGGCCCCGAGGATGATGGCGACCACAATGGAGATAGCGTAGACTCTCACCCCTTCCGCCAATGCCCTGGTAACCAGGAAGATCGAAGCAGTCACCTTGCGGACGCGCTCGCCAAAACGGTTCCGCATCAGTTCATAGGCTGTGTAGAGTTCGCCCCGGTAGTACTGGGGCAAAAACAGGCCGATGATGATGAGGCGCGCGAGCAGATACCCCATCACTAATTGCAGGAAGCTCAGATTGCCGCCGAACGCGAGCGCCGGAGTGCCGATGATGGTGAGCGTACTGGTTTCGGCGGAGACGATCGAGAGCGAGATCGCCCACCACGGCGTATTTTTTCCCCCCAGAAAATAGTCCTTCAGGCTTTTCTGAGAGGAGCGGAACTGGGCGCCGAACCAAGTGATTCCGACCAGGTACAAGGCGATGATCCCGAGGTCAAAGTAGCGCATGGCGAAACGCGGATCATACCACAATCAGTCCAACAGTCAGACGAGGACGCGAAGCGGAACCGGGCTGCGCGAGACCCCGGCGCCGGGATAGGATATTAGGATTCACAGAGCGAGACGCGTCCCGATCCTTGACCCGGGATCAGGAGGCATTGGGACATGGAGTACAAGTTCGCGGCGGCATCCAACCGGCACAAGCGCCATGGCGAAGAAACTCATTCCCACGTGGCGCCCCCAGGACCCTGATGGCGTCTAGTACACTAGACAGGGCTTGAACGTCCATGAGCCAGGTCGAAGCACTTTGATAAACTGAGCGCTTCGGATAATCTGAAGTTCCAAGTTGCAGCGGCATCGCCAAGTCGTTATACTCCCAAACTTGGCGGAGTTCGGCGAGGGAGATGGCGTCCAGCGGACGCCGGCGATGGATCGACCGGGTTCAGGGAAGAATCGCGGCCGCGCCGGACGAGAGTACAGGGATATGGAATTGCTTCAAGGGCAATTCGCAAGGGACATTTGAGGAGGCACAGAGTGCGAACACTTATTGGGAAGGCGATTCTTGGTCTTACCATCGCAACCGTCACCGTAGCCGGGGTTTGGGCACAGGCGCAGCCGCAAT
>JADYZL010000133.1 GCA_020853155.1 Bryobacterales bacterium | reverse complement strand
GCGGCGCCTTGCGCGTGGCGCTCTCCGGACGGCTTCAACAGTTCTCGATGGAGGCCCCGCGCTTCGGCGGCGCAACCTCTCCCTACCAGGGAACCGAAAGCACCTTCCAATCCGCCCCGCGCGCGCTGACCGGAGATATGGCAGCCGCTTACCTCGTCTCCCGGAGCGGCACGAAATTGCGAGCGCACGTCGGCAACGCTTATCGCGCGCCGTCTTCCTACGAGCGCTTCGGCAGCTTCTTCTTTTTCGGCAGCTTTAGCGCCTACGGCGACCCCCGTCTCCGCCCGGAACGTGCTGTCTCCGTGGATGCGGGCATCGATCAATGGCTGGCCGGAGATAAGCTGCAACTGAGCGCCACCGTCTTCTATACGCGCCTGCAGGACATCATCCGCTTCGACTTCAGCGGATTGATTCCGCCCAACGATCCCTACGGGCGTTTCGGCGGCTACATCAACGGGAAGGGTGGGCTCGCACGGGGCGTGGAACTGAGCGTGCGCGCGCGCCCGCACCGCTCGACGTCGATCGAGGCGAGCTACACCTATCAGAATTCCGACGACCGCACGCCGCCCGTGGCCGGCACGGATTCGCTTTCCTCCCTGCGCGTTTCCCCGCACATGGCTTCCCTGCTCTGGACCCAATGGCTGGGCGGCCGCCTTTCCGTCACCACCGATCTGAGCTACGCGAGCGCGTATCCCATCCCCATCTTTGCCGGAATGGGCAGCCGCACCTTCCGGTTCGAAGGTCCGCTGAAGCTCGACACCGTGGGCAGTTTCCGCCTCACCCAATGGGAGCGCGGCTCACTGAGCCTCTACGGCAAGGTGGAGAATCTTCTCAACCGCCAGTTCTATGAGAGCGGTTTCCGAGGCCCCAAGCGCTGGGCCCTGGCCGGTCTGCGGTTCGAGTTCTAACGGACGATGGCGCGCCGCGTCCCGCTCCCCGGCGGGAGCGATATGATGGGCGCGATGCAACGTCGCGAGTTCCTGGGCACGGCAGGTTCGGCCGCATTGGCGCGTACCCTTCGCGGTCAAGCGCAGCGCCCGAACCTGCTCTTTCTGATGGCTGATGACCATGCCGGCTACGTACTGGGGGCCGACGGCAATCCGCTCGCCGAAACTCCCCATCTCGATCAACTGGCGCGGGAGGGCACGCGCTTTGCTTCACACTATTGCCAGAGCCCGGTTTGCACGCCCGCGCGGCAATCCCTATTCACGGGCCAATTGCCGCATTCGGCCGGGGTCACCACGCTGCGAACCGCGCTCGCCAACGGCAAGCCCACCCTCGCCCGCCAATTCCAGGCGGCCGGATACCGGACGGCGGCCATTGGCAAAATGCACTTTAACCAGCCGGGCAAGCCGGGGCTGCACGGGCTTGAAACCGCGCTCACCGAAGACATTGTAAACGCCCGCTGGCGCGCGGAATCGAAGCCGAAGCCCATCCCCGCGGATGTGCCGGGCCGCGGCCCCTGGCAACCATTCCGCGTTCCCGCACGGGAGTGGCTGAACGCCCGTTCGGAGCCCTTCGCGAGGCTTGATTACGACATGCGCTCCCGCTTTCAGGAGCGGATGGTGCGCGAGTATCTGGCCGCCAACCACACCGCGCCCTTCGCGCTTTGGGTAAGTTTCCAGGAACCGCATTCCCCCTTCGATTTTCCGGTGGAGGATTGGAAACACTTTCCACCGGAGCGCTTCCCCGTGCCGCGCCTGGGGCCGGAGGATGGGTGGCAGATTCCGCTGATTTTCCGTGACCTGAGCGATGCGGAAAAGCAAGGCATCATCGCCTCCTATTACACGTCCGCCCGCTTCCTTGACCGCAACGTGGGCAGGGTGCTCGATCTACTCCGCGAGTTCGGTCTCGAAGAAAATACGCTGGTTGTGTACACGGCGGACCACGGCTATTCGCTCGGCCAGCACGGCCGCTTCGAGAAGCACTGCGGTTACGACCCCGCGCTCCGCGTGCCGTTGCTCATGCGCTGGCCGGGGCGTATCCGCGAGGGAGAGATCCACGATCTTACGGAGCACGTGGATCTCTCCGCCACCCTGCTCGATCTACTCGGCGCGGAGCCCTTCGCCGTACAGCATGGCGAGAGCCTGCGCCCGTATCTCACGGGTGGCGCGGTGACGCCTCGCGAATGGATTTTCAGCGAACTCCTCGAGAACGAAGAGTGCTACGCACGGTCAAAGCAGTGGAAGTACATCTATTGCTCCGGCAAACGGGCGCGCACGGACGGTTACCGGATCGAGAACCCCACGCCCGGCCGCTACCGGAAGCTCTACAACCTTGAAGCGGACCCCGGCGAGTTCACCGATGTCAGTGAGCAACATCCGCAAGTGGTGAAGGATTTCGAACAGCGTCTGCTCGCCCGTTTCCGGGAAACCCATCCCGAAGCGTCCGCGGAACCCTCCCAAGGCTCCGCCGCCGATTCACTCGATTTCTACCTGAAGCCCCGTGACGCCGCGCCGGTGGAAGGGTAATTTCGGATAGGTAACAGGTACCGCTAACGCATCCAAGCGCAGGAGGCATCTGGCCCCAGCAGCACGAGATTCGCGTACTTCCAGCCCGGATGCTCTCGAATCAGCGCGTGATCGTCTTCCACGCGAATCAACCGGCCTCGCGAACGCAACCGGTAGATGGTGAACCCCCTCCCGCGAAATAGCTGAAGGAGTGCGAAGGCGTCACTTCCGGCCTGAGACAGCCCATCCGGCCAGAACTCCATCAGCACCACCAGCGCGGGAGAGCGCCGCAGCGTTTGCACGAGTCCGGCGACTACTTTTCCCTCAAACCCCTGCACATCCATCTTTAGAAAATCGATCGATGACATCCCGAGCAATGGCAAGACCTCATCGAGAGTCACCGCCTCCACCGGCACGCTCCCGTCCGCGGACGCATTCGCATAGAGCCGGTTATCCCCCCGGTTCTCGGACGACGTAAACAACGTCATCGCATCATGCGACGAGGAAGCCGCGACATTCATCAGTTGACAGTTTCGGAAGCGGTTGGCTTCCACCGTCTTCTTGAGGTACTCGAACGATACCGGATCCGGCTCAAAGGCAGCCACCTTTCCATCCGATCCCACTTTCGATGCGAACAACGCGGTATACAGCCCCACATTCGCGCCCACATCCACCACGCGCATGCCGGCGCGAACGGCCGTGCGCACGAACCGCAATTCGTCACGCTCATACTGCCGGACCGTCAGCGCGCCGCACACGACCGGGTCCGCTCGATTCATCGCGACCCGAACGCCATCCACCCGGATATACTCCGGAATCACCGCTCGCAGCACCGCCCCCGCCCACCGCCGCACGAATGGCGGCCGCAACACCGCCGTGCAAATCCGCTCCGTCAGTCCCATAGACGAACTAATCCCTGCTCCTCGATCCATGATGAAGCAAACGCGGCACTTCCTGTTGGCAACGAATCCATGGAGGCACCGCAGCCCCAAAGCATACGGCCTCGAAAACGGTTAGCTTCGCACTCGAGTGGTGCGG
>JADYZL010000132.1 GCA_020853155.1 Bryobacterales bacterium | reverse complement strand
GAGAAACACTTCATTCATCGCCTTGTAGTCGGCGAGATCCGCGAGGTAGACGTTGCATTTGAGCACCTTCTGCATCGAAGATCCAGCGGCCAGCAGTTCCTTCTCCACTTCATCGAGCACATGCTTGGTGTGCGCCCGGATATCTCCATCAAAGTGGGCTCCCTTGCCGGCGATGAAGAGCAGATTCCCGTACGACACAGCTCCCGAAAATAGAGGCGTCTTCTCCGGCTTCCCGCCTCCGCGATAGTGGACTTTCTTGACCGGGCTGCTCACCTGGGCGCGCAATGAAAATGGAACTGCCCCGGCAAGCGCGGCGGCGGCAAAACGGCGGCGTGTTGGCTTCATCGATTCAGGCTCCTTAGCGGCGATTCGAGGGTGATCCTGCGAAGGTCGATCTTCGACATGTCGTCCACTCCCAAGCCCAGGGCGCCTGCAATGGTGACATGTTCGGGCTGCATCCGGATAAAGCCGCTGTCTTCGTCCTTCGGAGCTTCCGACAGCGGCTGCATTCCCATCGCGCGGCGCTGCGCATCGAGTTCTTCCCATCCAATCCGGTCCATCGCGACGGGATCCGTCGAGAAGTACATCGTCTTGTGCTCCCACACGTACTTCACGCGTTTGGGGTTCATTACCGGGCCGCCATGCGCGAGCCCCTGAATGCCATCGCCGATGTGAAGGATGCACTTCGCGCGGATCACGGGGATCGCCGTGGAGGCGGGTATAAACGCGCCGCAGGCATTCAACATCGGGGAGGAATGGCTTCGGCTGACGTTGTTCACGAGGCCATGCGACATGTTCTTGAGCGCCATGGTAATGCCGGCGGATTGATGGTGTTTGAGGAGGCACAGGTTCACCATCTTGTTGACGTCTTTCGTGATGAACCGCGCGGCTTAGGATCTGCGGGCCCGTTCGTTCGACAGATCGAAGCCGGGCAGCGTGAGCTGCATATCCATGTAGTGGTCTGCATCGTAGCCATCGAGGCGCTGTTGAATGGGGTCGACGTAATCCGTGGCCCAGGCAACGCGAACCCCCTCGGGCAGCCATTTGTCGAAACCGGCGTCGTCGAACTCCCGCTTGTAGCGGTCATAGGCGACGCTGT
Organism: Bryobacterales bacterium; assembly: GCA_020853155.1. Classification (GTDB taxonomy): domain Bacteria; phylum Acidobacteriota; class Terriglobia; order Bryobacterales; family Bryobacteraceae; genus JACTMJ01. The sequence goes on along the minus strand of JADYZL010000132.1, from coordinate 5,101 downwards.
TTTTTCGCGAGATTCCCGCCGCTTCGAGGCCGGCGATGATCTCCCTCACGACCTCCGGCGACGAGATGACGTAGGGACGGCTCACCGGATTGAGTTTGAGGCCCACCACGTCGCCGGGCTCGAAGAACATCCGCCAGGCTTGCACCCAATCCGGGGCTCCCGTGAGTTCCATCATGCCGCGGCGCATCATGTCTCGGACAGGTTCGGGCTGGTAGACGCCGGAGAGAATGGAACCTGGATGCGTGACGCGCGCGACGCGCCCCGGGAAGAGCCCGGGCATCGACCATTTCGTGAATTCCACGCGACCGGCGGTGGAGGAGGCGGAGGCCAGCGCAGGGCCGACGATGCCGAGCGCAAGCATGCGGGCGAGCCAATCCCGGCGGGATTCGCCGCTGTGTTCACCGCCACGAAATACCTTCCGCTTGCCGTTCAGGAGATGCATGGCGGAACCCCCGCAAACGGCGGATCCCCGCCGCTATTTCTAGGAAGCCTAACACAAACCTGGAATGCGGCAAAGCCAATTGTGGAATCTCGCACGGCGTGCGGCGAGTACAATATACCCTATGATCCGAATCGTATTCGCATTTCTTTGCGTGCTTGGCTCGCCGGGATTGTGGGCACAGCAGGTGGTGGCCCCCGCGGGCGACGCAGCCAAGCTCCCCTTTGATGTGCGTGCGATGATGGGGCTCGCGCGGGTGGCGGACCCGCAGATTTCGCCGGACGGGCTTACCGTCGCGTTTCAAGCAACCAAAGTCGATCTCAATGCGAACAAGACGGAGACGCAGATCTACACCGTACCGATCGTCGGCGGAACGCCGCGCGCGCTGACCACCCAGGGCAACAACAGCCGTCCTCGCTGGGCGCCCGACGGGTCCGCGATTTATTTCCTCTCCACGCGGACGGATCCGCAGCAGATCTGGCGGATGCGGCCCGATGGCGCGGAACAGGCGGCGGTGACGAAGCTTTCCACGGGCGCGGACGGCCAACTGGTTTCGCCGGATGGGAAGCGGCTCGTTTTCACGAGCGAGGTCTTCCCGGAGTGCGGCGCCGACGATGCCTGCAATCAGAAGAAACTCGCGGAAGAGAAGGCCGATCCGGTCCATGCCCGCGTCTATACCCATTTGCTTTACCGCCACTGGAATCAATGGCAGGGCAAGCGCCGCAAGCACCTTCTTTCTTCCGGTTCCGATGGAGCGGGCACGGTGGATCTCACCCCCGGGGACCGGGACGTGCCCCCCTTCTCGCTCGGAGGGGGCGACGATTACGACATCTCACCCGATAGCGCGGAGGTCTGCTATGTCCACAACCCGGACCCGGTTCTGGCTACCAGCACGAATGGCGAATTGTATGTCGTGCCCATCGCGGGCGGAGACCCGGTTCGAATTACCAACAACCCCGGAAACGACACCACCCCGCGCTACTCCCCCGACGGCAAGAGCCTTGCCTGGCGCATGCAGACGCAAGCGGGATTCGAGTCCGATCGCTGGCGATTGGTCGTGATGGAGAGGGCTTCCGGGAAGTGGGCGCCGATCACCGATAGTGTGGACCGTTCCGTCGACGATTTCATCTGGATGCCCGATTCGCAGCGACTTGCGTTCACGCTCGAAGATCGCGGCAGGCATACCGCGCATCTGGTGCGCGCGAGCGGCGGAGGCACCCAGCAGATCATCAATAACCCGGCGAGCGTCTCTTCGCTCAGCTTCACGAAAGATCAGCGCAAGCTGGTCTACGCCGAAGCAAGCGGCAGCAAGCCGGCCGAAATCTACGTCGCCTCTTCGGATGGCGGCGTGGCGATGGCGCTGGCGCGAATGAACGACGGCATTCTGGCGGCGCGCCAACTGACGCCGCTCGAGAATTTCACCGTCGATGGGGCGGATGGCGCGAAGGTCCAGAGCTTCATGGTGAAGCCGCCCGATTTCGACGCGGCGAAGCGCTACCCGGTCCTGTTTCTGATCCACGGCGGGCCGCAAGGCGCATGGGGGGAAAGCTGGAGTTACCGTTGGAACCCGCAGATTTTTGCCAGCGCGGGTTACGTTGTGGTGATGCCGAACCCCCGCGGCTCCACCGGCTACGGGCAGCGCTTTACCGACGAGGTTAGCGCGGATTGGGGCGGGCGCGCGTACCTCGACATCATGGCCGTGGTGGACGAGGTGGCGAAAATGCCCTACGTCGACGCGAACCGGATGGGCGCGGCCGGCGGCTCCTACGGCGGCTACATGGTGAACTGGATTCTCGGCAACTCGACGCGCTTCAAGGCCCTCGTTTCGCACGCCGGCGTCTACGATTTGGAGAGCATGTTCGGCGAGACCGAAGAGCAGTGGTTCACGCTCTGGGAATTCCGCGGCGCGCCTTGGCAAACGCCGGATATCTACCGCCAATGGTCCCCCAGCAAGCGAGTGGAATTCTTCTCAACACCAACGCTTGTCACTCACGGGGAACACGATTACCGCGTTCCCGTGGGGCAGGGCTTGCAGCTATTTACGGCGCTCCAGTTTCGCAAGGTCCCTTCAAAGTTAATCCTCTTCCCGGAAGAGGGCCATTGGATTCTGAAACCTCGCAACAGCGAATTCTGGTATCAGAACTTCATTGCCTGGATGGATGAATGGGTGAAAGCGGGCAAGCAGCCGGGAGCGATCCAGGTGGAGGGCAGTTCCCCATTCACGGCCCGCCCCAGTGACAGACCGTAGCCGCAATATGCGCCAACGCCTGACTCCGTTTCTGGTCCACTTTTCGATTTTTCTTTCGTTTACCGCGATCGGCAGCACCCTGCCGCTGATGCCCCTCTATTTGCGGCAGGACCTGGGGTTGGACCGCTTCTATACGGGCGTGATTGTGGGCATGCTTTCCGCGGCCGCCCTGGCCGGTAGACTCTGGGCGGGCCCGTTTACCGATCGCCGCGGGCGGCGGCCCGGCCTCTGGGTGGGGTTCTGCCTCTGTTCGGCGGCGGGGGTCCTATACCTCCCCGCGTTCGGCGTGGCCGGATTCGCGATCGGCCGATTGGCTCACGGTTTGGGCGAGGCGTTCGTTCTCACTGGAGCAGTGGCCTGGGTGGTGGATGTCGCGCCCGAAGGCGGGCGGAGCCAGGCGCTTGGCTATCTGGCCTCCGGCGTTTGGGGCGGGCTGGCGGTGGGTCCGCTGGTGGCGCAGGCGATGGCGACGTTCCCGCGCACGGCCATGCTGGTGATCGGGGCGGGGTTGCTGAGCGCATTGGTTCTGTTCGCCACGGTTCCGCCGCCTGTGCGCAAGGGTGGCCCGAAGCCAAAGCTCCGCTTGGGCGTCGTCGCCTTGCCGGGTTCGATTCTGGGTTGCACGAATATCGGCTATGCGGTTCTAGCCACCTTCATGCCGCTGCTCCTCGATACCAGGGGCGTGGCGGGAGGCCCGGCATTCACGGCTTTCGCGATGACCGTGCTCTCCTCGCGCCTGCTGCTCGGCTCACTCCCCGACCGCTGGGGCCCGAGGAAGACGCTGATGGGCGGGATGGCCACGATGGCGCTGGGCTTCGCGCTGATGATTTTGAGCCACTCGGTTGCAATGTCGGTAACGGCGGCGGCAATTGTCGGTTTCGGCTACTCCTTCCCGTGGCCGTCTTTGGCGGTGATCGTGGTGGATCGTGTTTCGGAGTATGAGCGGGCTTCCGCGCTTGCCGCGCTGACGGCGTTCTTCGATCTGTTCGTTGCCGTAGGGGCGGCAGTGGCGGGCGCGATCGGCGATCACTTCGGACTGGTGCCGGTCTTCCTGTTCGCGATTACGAATATCCTACTCGCCCTCGCCGTGGTGTGGCGAACCGGGCTTGGCCGGCCCGCAAGCGGAAAACCCACACTGGCGTAACCGTTACGCGGGACGCCTTCGCGCAGTGATCCGGTTTCGCAGTCCGCGCCCAGCGGTATGCTACTCCACGCCCGTTTCGAGCCACTTCCCCTGCGCCGCGGAGGCGATCACCGCGTCGCAAACCCGCTGCGTCTGAAGCGCGCTGCGGAAATCGGGTTGAGTGGGCTTGCCGGATTCGATACCCGCGACGAAATCCGCCAGAGCGTTCAGGAACGTATGCTCGTAGCCGATGCAGGTTCCCGGCACCCAGTAATGGCTCATGTAGGGATGCTCGGAATTGGTGGTGTGGATCTTGCGCCAGCCGGTGAGATGGCTCTCCACCTTCTTGCCGGATTGCTGCTGCTTGTATTCGAAAAACTGGAGATATTCCGGCTCTTCGAGATCGAAATAGAGGCTGCCGTCTTCGCCGTTCATTTCGAAGGTGTTGTAATTTTTGCGGCCTCTCGCATAGCGCGTGGATTCGAAGGTCCCCATGGAGCCGTTCGCGAACTCGGCCAGAAACATGCACGCATCGTCGATGCCCACCGGTTGCACGGCCCCGGTCTCGGCGTGTACGCGTTCTTTCACGAAGGTCTTCGTCATTGCCGATACGCGGGCAATCGGGCCGTTCAACCACATGGCGGTATCGATCGAATGAGCCAGCAGGTCGCCCGTCACGCCCGAACCCGCTGCGTTGACATCGAGCCTCCACAACCCCGCGCCTCCCTGGGGAACATCGGGTGAGATCGTCCAATCCTGCAAATACGTCGCGCGGTAGTGAAAGCTCTTGCCGATGCGGCCTTCCTCGATGATCTGCTTGGCGAGCGCGACGGAGGGAACCCGCCGGTAATTGAACCAGACCATATTGGGGACGCCCGCCGTCTCGACGGCGCGGGTCATCTCCTCGGCCTGCGCCACATTCATGGCGAGAGGCTTTTCGCAAAGCACCATCTTGCCGTTGCGGGCGGCTTCGATGGCGATCTCGAAGTGGGTGTCGTTGGGGGTGCCGATGTCGATGAGGTCGATATCCTTGGCGCGAACCAGGTTGCGCCAGTCCGTTTCGACACGCTCGTATCCCCAGGTGCTCGCGAACGCAGCGGCCTTTTCCGCATTGCGGCCGCAGACGGCTTTCAGCACCGGGCGATGCTCCACGGAAAAGAAATCGTTCAGCCGCTTGTAGGCGTTCGAATGGGTGCGTCCCATGAAGCCGTAACCAACCATGCCGATGCGCAGTTGCTTGCTCATCCTCGTCACCTTCACCCTTTCTAACCGTACTTCTCCACCAGCCGGT
>JADYZL010000131.1 GCA_020853155.1 Bryobacterales bacterium | reverse complement strand
GCGGCAAATAAAACACCAACTCGCTCTCGCCGGGCGCGAGCGTCTCCATCCGTTCGCGCTCCGCGTCGCAATCCTCCACCTGCCTGGCCATGAACACCGTGCTGATCGGAACACCCGCCCTCGCGGCAAGCAATTGCAGTTCCTGGCTGAGACGATGGTTCTTCACCGGGCCGCAAAAGAATCCCGGAAACACGCGAACGAGGTGGTGCTGCGCGAGAATTGGATTCCAAATAGCCGCAGGCAGCAGCGAGGGCTGGATGAGACGTGTGTCCTTCGAGGGGTAATCGCGAGCGGGCGCGGCGTCGATCCATTGCACCAGGGGCGCAGCGATCAGCACCGCCGCGAGCCAGCGCCGCGCTCTCCGTTCCCGCGCGAGAAGCGCCACCGCGCCGAGCGCCAGCACGTAGCCCACCGGCCAGAAGAAACGGCCGCTCGAGCGGAAGAGTTCGACGGGCTTTTCGATGACGCGCGGCACCCGGTACTTGAGCACCGCGGTCTCGCCCCAGAACACACGGTTCGATAGCGCGAACAAGGTAAGCAGCGCGAGCGCCAGCAATAGAAAACCATTCCGCCGCAAGGCCGGTTTCCATTGGCGTTGCGCACCCGCGAGCGCCGTGAGAATCAGCAGCAGCGCGCCCGCGCCCAAATAGTTGAAACCCTCATACTGGCCGCCGGTGGCGTCGAACACCGGATACGGCCACGGAAAATGCAGCGTGCCCTGCGGATACCAGGGCTGCAGCAGATTCATGCTGTAGACGCCGTAACCCTTGCTCGCGTCCTGCACGGCTTCCCCGCGAAAGTGGCCACTCAGAGTGGCAACGGCCAGGACGGCACATCCCGCGAGCAGCGGAATCGCCAGAAGCGCCGGCCACTCCGCGCGCCATTGCCTCCGGTGATTCCATGCGCGCTGCGCCACCGCCGCCGCGAGCAGCGCCATCACCATGGCAAGCAGATAGAGATGAATCAGCAGGCTCGCCACCGCAAGGCCCACCCAGGCCGCAGCCACCCGGCGCAGGCCTGCCGCCTTCTGCGTTCGCACGTAAAGAACAAGTCCGAACAGCAGCAGAAAATGGCCGCACAACGCCATGTGGTTATGGCGAATCAGCCAGGCCGGCATGGAAAGTGCAAGCAGCGCCCCCGCGGCGAGGCCCAACCAATCCCGCACGCCCCACTCCCGCAGCAGCGCCACCGCTCCTACCGATTGCAGAACAAAGCAAAGTGTGAACCACAAACCGAAATAATGGAAACCAGAGGGCAGAAGCGGCACGAACGGCTTCGCCGCCAGCGCGAGCAGCGGGATGCTGTCCGTGAAGATGATGTTCGCCCCTTGCGGGTAGCGGAGCGTCTTCACCTCGAAGAGCGGGAAGCGCCATACATCGTGCGCAAAGCCGTACCATCCGGTGAGCGCCTGCATCTGGTCTGCATGCGGCGCCTGCCAGAACGCGCTTGTGCCTAGCAGAAACGAAACGTCATAGATGCGGAGGCAGACCGTCAACCCCAGGGCCGCGGCCAAGACGTAGATCGCAATCGACTGAACCCGGTTTGACATTCACGCGAGGCAGCCAAACACGGCTCCCCCTAGGCTCCCGCCGCCTTCAACGCAGCGGAAACGATTTGTTGCGCTTCCGCCTGAATCCGCTGCAGATGCACTTCCCCGCGAAAGCTCTCGGCGTAAATCTTGTAGATTTCTTCCGTGCCGGAAGGGCGCGCGGCGAACCACCCATTTTCTGTGCAAACTTTCAGGCCGCCGATCTTGTTCCCATCGCCCGGCGCCTTGGTAAGCTTCGCCGTAATCGCTTCACCGGCGAGTTCCGTGCTCTCCACCTGCTCTGGCGAGAGACCGGCAAGCGCCTTCTTCTGCGCAAGGTTCGCGGGCGCTTCCAGACGCCCATACGCGGGCGCGCCGAACTCCTCCGTCAGCGTACGATAAATCTCGCCGGGATCCTTCCCGCTGCGCGCCGTGATCTCGGCGGAAAGCAGCGCGGCGGCGATGCCGTCCTTGTCCGTGGTCCAAACCGTGCCATCCCGCCGCAGGAGTGTGGCCCCGGCGCTCTCCTCGCCCACAAACCCAAGCTCTCCCTTCACCAGACCGGTCACAAAATACTTGAAGCCCACCGGCACTTCGAAGAGCCGTCGCCCCAGCCGCGCCGCCACCCGGTCAATCATGCTGCTGCTCACGAGTGTCTTCCCCACCGCCACCTCCGCGCCCCAGGATGGGCGGTTCCGAAAGAGGTACTCAATACAGACCGAGAGGTAGTGGTTCGGTGGCAGCAGCCCGCTGCCCCGCGTGACGATCCCGTGCCGGTCATGATCCGGGTCGCAGGCGAAGGCCACGTCGAAACGATCCTTCAGGCCGATCAACCCCCGCATCGCATAGCCGCTCGAAGGGTCCATCCGGATCTTGCCGTCCCAATCGATCGACATGAAGCGGAACGTGCCGTCCACGGAATCGTTGACGACCATCAGGTCAAGCCCGTACTTCTCCGCGATCGGAACCCAGCAGTGAACGCCCGCGCCCCCCAGCGGATCCACGCCCAGCTTCAGTCCCGCGCCGCGCACCACATCGAAATCGATCACGTTCGCGAGATCGTCCACATACGCGCGAATGTAATCGTGTTCGCGCGTCGTCTCCGCCCGCAGCGCCTGCTCATATGGAATCCGCTTCACTCCGGCGAGCCCCACTTTGAGCAACGCATTGGCCTCATTTTCGATGGCCGTGGTGGCTTCGCTCTGCGCCGGCCCTCCGTCCGGCGGGTTGTACTTGAACCCGCCATCCTGCGGCGGATTGTGCGAAGGCGTGATGACGATGCCGTCCGCCCACCCCGCCGTGCGATCCCGGTTGAAGCAGAGAATCGCGTGCGAGATGGCGGGCGTGGGCGTGTACGGCGTGCCTGCGGAAATCCTCGTCTGGACCCCGTTTGCCGCCAGCACTTCGAGAGCACTGCGCAGCGCGGGCGAAGAGAGCGCGTGTGTATCCTTCCCAAGGAACAAGGGTCCATCCACTCCCTGCCGGGCGCGATAGTTGCAGATGGCTTGCGTGATGGCGAGAATGTGGTTCTCGTTGAAGCTGTTCTGGAACGAACTCCCCCGGTGCCCGGACGTGCCGAAACTCACGCGCTGCGAGGCTTCCCCTGGGTCGGGTTTCCCCTCGTAATACGCCGCCTCCAGCTTCGCCAGATCCACCAGCATCGATTCGCTTGGCTCGGTTCCCGCAAGTTCATGCACAGTCATCGCTTCCCTCCCCCGTCAGTGCGCCTCCCGCCCAGTCTAGCGGATTCCCTCGCTGCCCTACACGATGGGAATCTTATCTTTGTGCGCGCGCAGCCATTCCCGG
>JADYZL010000130.1 GCA_020853155.1 Bryobacterales bacterium | reverse complement strand
CGACGGAACTGATGACCGAGAGGCTGCGGCGGTGGAACTTGCTAAAGTCGGCCACCGCCGTGACTTCGCGCGATACCCGGATCATCTGCGCGTTCAACTGCGCTTCCAACATGTCCGGCGTGCAGACACCCACCTCGGGATCAAGAGCGTCCACCCCGAGGATGAGATGATCCGCGGTGAGTTCCCGCAGGCTGCTCTGCGCCAGCGGACCCACCATGGACCCGGATGATTTACGAACGATCCCACCCAGCATCACAACCTGAATCTGGGGCGCCCCGCATAACATCTCCGCGATGTTCAGTGCATTGGTAATCACCGTGAGCGGGATCGGGGCGGCACGCAAGGCGCGCGCCACCTCCGCCGTTGTACTGCCCGAATCGATGATCACCGTTTGCCCCGGCTTCAATAGCGCCGCGGCCGCCTCTCCAATTCGAACCTTTTCTTCATGGTGCAATGCACCCTTGATTGCAACCGGATAGTCCACGATTGGATCCGGGCGTTTTACGCCGCCGCCGTGAGATCGAACCAAGGCTTTCACCTTCGCCAAGGCATCCAGATCCGCCCGCGCCGTCACAGCGGAAACGCTGAGTTCCGAGACTAATTCATCGACGGTTACGCTGCCAGACTGCTCCAACAATTGCAGGACTCGTTGATGGCGTTCTTCGCGGAGAAGTTTTCTTCTCTTTTCTTTTATCATTGGTTCCTATCATCGTAACTCCTGCAAGGCGTTCTGGCAACGAAGTCGGCTAGGCTTCGTACCAGACCCCTAGAATCGTGGGAAATACCCGTATTCGACGTCCACTTCACAATTCCTGCCGATATGCGTGCCCCCCCGCTTCTGCGAATATGCGACGAAACACAGCAACTGGAACCGCAGCACTCCGCAGTCCCACACCTTTGGAAACTCGTGAATTTTTGTTATTTTTTTCTCTTGTAGCACTTTTCGATTGCTTGCCATCCCGCTTCGTGATAATTAAACAGGAATAGGGTGGGGGCTCCACTAATGCGTGCATTTTCGTGGTGCTGTTGTTCGTACTGTCGCTTCTCCGCAGCGCGAGTTCGGCCACCGGGCGTTGTGACGCGGGTGGCACGGGCAGTGCGGCGGCATGTCCAACTTTCTGTCTGACACCGCGAGTTCCCTTGCAAACCGTGGCCTCCCGCGTAAAGTGAGCACACACTATTCACTCTCAATGAACTCATCGAGCGCCTCCAGACGCTCTCGGCGGATACGGTACTGACGCCGCATCCTGCTGCGAATTCAACAGACAACCCTTAGGTAATCAGGTACTTGCAGGTTGCACTCTAATCCGGGTGCATATTAGTCACGAAAAGTGTCAAAGAACCGTGGCTTGGGCGCACCGCGCAGGCACGGCCATCATTCGCCTGGTTCGCCTCGGGTGGATAGCAGAAAGGGGGGACCCATGAAACGCACGTTCCTTGCAGGCATATTGCCAGTTCTAGTCGCGCTGTTTCTCCTGGAACCGGCGGGCTATTCACAAACGATCTTTTCCACCATCACCGGTACGGTGACGGATGCCACTGGCGCCGTGGTGCCAAACGCAACGATTACAGTAACGAATACACAAACCGGCATTCAGTCGATCATGCAATCGAACGATGCCGGAAACTACACCATCTCTCAACTCAAGGAAGGCTCCTACAACATCCGGGCGGAGGCGGCGGGATTCAGAAGCTTCATCATGGACGGGGTGGTACTGGTTTCCCGCGACGTCCGCCGCGTCGATATCAAACTGGTGGTCGGCGATGTCTCCACATCGGTGGAAGTCTCCGGCGGCGCGACCCTCATTGAAACGGAAACCGCTCGTATCGGCAACGTGAAAGCATCGCAAGTCTTGAACACTCTACCGCTTAATACACGCGGTTTGTGGGCCTTTCTGTCGCTTGCGCCCGGCGTCCAGCAGCAATCCGGCTCCAGCGTGATCCGTTTTGGCGGCAGCCGCGTAAATGAAGAGAACTGGTCCATCGACGGCACCACATTCTCCGATGGCGTGGACAATACGCAAACGGGGCCGCTTGCGAACTACATCGAGTCCTTCCAGGAGGTGAAAATCGACCTCGCCAATAATTCCGCGGAGTTCGGCGCGATGGGCCAGGTAACCGTCGTTTCCAAATCCGGAACCAATGACTTGCACGGCGCCTTGTTCGACTACTATTCCACTCCGTGGTTCCGGGCCCGAGACCCCTTCGCGACAGCGCGAGGGTCCGGCATCAATCATCAGCCGGGCGCCGCCGTGGGTGGGCCGGTTTTTCTGCCCAAACTTTACGATGGCAGGAATCGGACCTTCTTCTATTTCTCCTGGGAAACCGCCCGGGGAAGCGCCGTGGCGCAGAACCTGACGCCAACGGTGGCCCCTGCATCCTGGCGAAGCGGCGACTTCTCAAACCTGACAGCGCAACTTACGGATCCCATGGGCGGAGCGCCGTTCAGCGGGAACAAGATTCCGGCCGCCAGATTGAATCCGGTGGCGCAGAAGATCCAGGACAAGTATTTCCCCCTTCCCAACTTTGGCGACCTGAACACTCTCCACAGCCAAAACTATCGGGAACTGAAGATGCGGAAATACGATCCATCCACGTACTGGACAACCAGGATCGACCACAAGTTCGGCGAAGGCGATCTCGTGTTCGGGCGATACACCTGGTCCCGCCTCTACAACCGGCCGTGGGAAGGCAATCTTCCCACCATCGGCCTGCGCTGGCAACAGCGGGATGATCGTGCCGCCACGACGTCCTGGACCCACACCTTCCGCCCGAATTTGCTGAACGAAATTCGCTGGGGGTTTGGCCTGAACAATAACCCGATCAATTACGACTTCAGTAAAGGGACCACACAGCACGGCCTGGAAGTGGTGAAAGAGCTTGGGTTGGTGGGCTTGGCGCCCGACCTGCCGGATATCAACGGGATTCTGAACATCAGCTTTAGCGGCCCCACGTTGACCGGACTTTACCAGTATCCCTGGCGCCGCCAAGGATACCGGACACACACCGAAGAGATCCAGGATCATGTCAGTTGGTACCGGGCGAAACACAACCTGAAGTTCGGCTTCAATTTGCTTCGCTCCGAATATGACGATTTCGGCGCGGGCGGCAATCTCTTCGGGAACCTCAGCTTCACCAGCCGGTTCTCGGGACATCCGTACGCAAATTTCCTGCTGGGCATCCCAACCAGCGCGGCCCGGGATTTCCCTCCAGTTCAAGTGGCGCGAAACCGTTGGTCTTATGACTTTTACGCCGCGGACGATTTCAAGATCAGCCCCAAGCTGACCCTCAACGCAGGCATCCGGTACGAACTGCACCTAAACTGGCGGGAGAACAACAACCGTTTGGCGACGTTTGACGTCAAGTCCGGCCAGATCGTCATACCGGATGGCGCGATGTCAAATGTAAGCTCGATCTTCCCGAAGAACTACGTTGGCGTGGTTGAGGCAAGCTCGGTTGGTCTACCGTCTCGCACGCTGATTCGCAACGATCTCAACAATATCGCTCCTCGCATCGGCCTGGCCTTTCGCCCGTGGGGGAATGATACGGTCTTCCGCGCGGGCTGGGGCATGTTCTACAACGTGGTGCCGTTCGTCTACGCCCTGGAGTTTGGCGGTCTGCCGTTCAATCTGAGAGAACCGACCTACACAAATTCCGAGACAAATCCGCAGGTCATCCTGCCACGGGTTTTCCCCGCGACGGGAACGGGAGGGCCGGATTCGGTCGGCATTCCTGCCGCGCAGAACCCGGACTACCGGACGCCGTACTCCATGCAGTACAACTTCACGATTGAGCGTCAGCAGTGGAACACCGGCTTTCGCCTCTCCTACATCGGCACGGCGATGCGCAAGGCTCCCTGGCAGTACAACTACAACTCGCCCGTTCCAAACTCCGAGTTGTTCATCAACAAGCCACGGCCGTTCTCCAACTACCCCGAGGTCTGGTATGTCACCAACGGGGCGGGCCATCAATACAACGGCCTCACCCTGGAGGCCACGCGCCAGTTCTCGCAAGGCTTGTATTTTCAGAGTTCATGGACCTGGGCGCGCGATCGCTATGACCTCGATTACAACTGGGATTTCGGCTTCGACTCATTTGTCTCCGAGAACCCATTCGATCGCCGACGCGAAGTCGGACCCGCCTCCGATATCCCGACTCATCGATGGAATACCAATTTCATCTACGAACTGCCGTTCGGCAAAGGGCGGCGATTTGCATCCGGGGTGTCGCGGCTGACCAACCTGCTGGTCGGCGGCTGGGAGATCAGTGGCGTGCTGAGCCTCCAAACGGGCATGTTCCTCACTCCACTTTGGACAGGAGACGATCCGGTTGGGATCGCCTACACGGATTCAGACACGCCCGCCTCCGTGACTCTTCGCCCGGATATTCTCAGGAATGCCAACTTGCCGTCAGGGCAGCAAACGGTGGACCGTTGGTTCGATACAACGGCCTTCGCGCCGCCACAGGCGGGCCGCTTTGGAACCTCCGGTAAAGGCGTGATCAAAGGGCCGGGCGTAAACGTTTGGCACGTCGGTTTCCACAAGGATTTCTTCTTCAACGAGAGGATGAGATTGCGTTGGGAAATGACTGCCAACAACTTCTTTAACCATCCGAACTGGCAGAATCCGGGGCTCGATATTACCGACGATACGGGCTTCGGTGTGATCACGAGCGCCGGTGGGGCGACTTCCGGCTCCACGGGAGATCGCGCATCCGCGCGCGCCTTCCGCATGGGGCTGCGCTTCCAATTCTGATCTCGAGTGCGCCGCCTCAACCCTACCGCGTTTGGGCGGTTCCCCTTCCAGCCGGCTTCGTTCCGCAAGGAGCGGAGCCGGTCTCCACTTTCCGGAGCGGCTTCCTCTATCGTAAACGTGCGATTGCGTTGTGGGAGCACTTGAAAAAGAACGGGAAATTCGGGAAAGGCGCCGGGCTACAGGAAACTGTGCGTTCGCTCACGTCGCGAGGTGGAAGGAGGAATGCGTCGCGACGCAGCCCCTGCGGGCGGAGGGAGGCGGAGTGTGCGCCGCCCCCCTCGAAGATACCCGGGAACCTGGAGTGGTTCACTCGGCGGCTTTGGCTGATTCGACCGTGATCTTATTCCCTTCGAGCTTGCCGGTGACCGTCACCTTCTTGCCGTGGAACTCCGACACCTTGTCTTTATTGGCGATCGGAACCACATTGTCGCCAACCACCAATACCGCCTCCGAGCCTCCTTTAATGCAGGCGTTCACGCAGTTGATGTCGGCTTGGGTGCCCTTGTTGTGTTTTGCGCCGCACTTGGCGTCGGAAACATAGCCGGTCCAGCTTTCGGCCCAAGCGACCGTGGTCGCCAGAGCCACTCCCAGAATGAGAACGAATAGAGTTCTCCGCATAGTCCCTCCTGAGACAGGAGGATGCCATAGTTTCCGGGGAATTACCAGAGATTGTTTACCAACCAGTCAACTTTCGTGAAAAGGTTAACAATCGGGCGCAGCACGGGGCGCATGCCGCAACGGGGAGACGCTATCTGTCGACGTGGTTCCGCTGGAGGGCGGATGCGCCGCGAGACAATGTATTCAAATAGAAGGGTCTGCCCTCGGGACATCGAACCGCACCCCAAGCCGGGCTCCATGGAACGGCGACGGGCTCTCGTGTTATGACGGATTCGCGCGTAAATCTGGCAAGCTACCTCGAAGACTTCGCACGCGCCGGTGGAGGCGCCGCCTACGTCTACGCACGAGGGCTTCGGACGCACAGGATGAGTTACCGGGAGCTGGCGGAACTCTCCTGGCGGACGGGACACTGGCTGCGGGAGGTGCAAGGTCTCTCGGCGGGGGACCGCGTCATCCTCTGGGGGCCAAACAGCGGAGAGTGGGCCGGTGCGTTCTGGGGATGTCTGGCGGCGGGAGTGGTGGCCGTTCCGGTAGACGCGCAGGCGAGCGCGGTCTACGTGAAAAAGATCGTGGAGGAGACCGATTCCCGTTTGCTCCTGCATGGCGAAATGAATGCCGCGGAGGAAACAGGGCATCCAAACTGCCGCCGCCTGGAGGACTTGGGAGAAACCGTGGCCTCATTTCCGGCGCTCCCACTTCCGCCCGATGGCCTCACGATGGATACGCTGGCGCAGATCATCTACACGTCGGGCTCGACCGCAACGCCAAAGGGCGTCTGCCTCACTCACGGCAACACGCTGGCAAGCTTGGGGCCCCTCGAACGGGAGATCGGGCGCTACTTGCGCTGGGAACGGCCGTTCCATCCGCTGCGATTTCTGGTTCAACTGCCGCTCTCACATGTGTTCGGGCAGATGATGGGGCTATTCATTCCACCGCTCCTGCGCGGAGAGATGCACTTCCTGCCCGAACTGAGCCCGGCGGATGTGGTGGATGCCATCCAGCAGCGGAAGATCTCCGTAATGGTAACGGTGCCGCGTTATCTCGAAGTCCTCGGCGCTGAACTGCGAAGAGGCAGCGAGGCACGATGGGGAGTGGAGAGATTCGCCCGGCGATTGGAGCGCGCTCTGGAAGTACACTACCTGCGGCGCTGGTGGATGTTTCGGGACGTACACCGGCGTTTGGGGTGGAAGTTCTGGGCCTTTGTTTGCGGGGGCGCCTCCCTGCCCGAGGAAACGGAACGGCTGTGGCGACAGATGGGGTACGCCGTGATCCAGGGCTATGGGATGACCGAAACGGCGTCGTTGATCAGTGTGAACCACCCGTTCAAGATGAGCCGCGGAAGCATCGGGAAATCGATGCCGGGCCGGGAAATCCGTATTGGGGAGAATGGTGAAATTCTGGTGCGCGGCCAGAATGTCTCGCCTGGATATTGGACACGGGAGGCTGGCGTCACACCGCTGACGGAGCCATCCACGTGGTTCGCAACGGGAGACTTGGCGGAAATGGATGCGGGCGGCAACCTCTTCTTTCGCGGGAGAAGCAAAGAACTGATTGTCGCGGCAAACGGCATGAATATCGTGCCGGAAGACCTGGAAGCGGCTCTGCGCGAGCAAGCGGAGATTCATGATGCGGTGGTGGTGGGCGTGGATGGAGTAAATGGGCCCGAACCGTTCGCAATGTTGCTCCCCGCCCACGGCCAGAGCGGCAGAGTAGGTGAACTGAAGGCTGCGGTGGAACGGGCAAACAAACACCTGGAGACGTATCAGCGGATGTCGCGCTGGGGGGTCTGGCCGGAGCCCGATTTTCCCCGGACAAGCACGCGAAAAATACGCCGGGCCCTGGTAGCGGAAGCGGCACGGGCTCTGGCGGCTGGAAGGCGAGTGACGACGGTGCAATCCGACGTGCTTGCGGAACTGCTTGCTGCCAACGGAGCGCATTGGGAAGGGCCGCTCGCGGACACTCTCCGGCTCGGGAGCGGCCTGGGCCTTGATTCTCTCGGGAGGGTGCAGTTGCTGGCCGCGCTCGAAGGGCGGTTTCAAGTGCGCCTCGACGAGGCGGCATTTACGGAATCGACCACCATGGGTGATGTTCGGGCAATGTTGGCCGGAGAGCCGTATTCCGAACTAGCGGGAGACATGCGAGGTAATGCCTCGGCGGAATACAAACCGGGCGGCAGTGAGTCGCAACCGGCGCCGACGGAGGCGGTGCATCCCGGGGTGAAGACGGAACGCCCGTACCCGTTCGCACATTGGCCCTTCTCCTGGTGGGCATCGGCGATCCGGCAGATGTTCAGCGCATTGGCAATGCGCCCGCTGACCCGATTCTACTCAGGGCGAGCGAGAATCGTGGGGACGGAGCATCTCGCGGAAATCGAGGGTCCCGCGCTCTTTGTGGCTAACCACGTGACGTCGATCGACGGCGCATTGCTTGTGGGGCGGTTGCCCTGGAGGCTCTCGCGGAGGATGGCCATCGCGATGAGCGGAGAGATGCTGAGAGGCTACAAGTACCCGGCGGCGGACGAGCGCTGGTATTGGAAACTCTGGCTGCCGCTCCAATATCTCCTGGTCGTGCTCGTCTACGCCGTGTTCCCGCTTCCTCGAACAAGCGGATTCCGGCGCGCCTTCCAGCACGCGGGGCGGCTGGCGGACATGGGGTATTCCATTCTCGTTTTTCCTGAAGGGCGCCGCTCCTACTCGGGCGAAATGCTGCCCTTTGAGCCGGGAATCGGCATTCTGGCGAAAGAATTGGGGCTGGCCGTGGCGCCGGTGCGCCTGAAAGGAATTCAGGCCATGAGGGAGAAGGGGCGGCGCGTGGCGCGTAAAGGGGAATTGACGATTCACATTGGGGCGCCCCTGCGCTTCGATGCCGCGGACGATCCGGCGGAAATCGCGCGGCGATTGGAAGCGGCAGTACGCGCGCTATAGAAGCGTTTTCAATTCCGGGCGCTGTTTCTTGAGCCAGGTAACGAAAGGCCCCGGCGCCTCCATCGTGGAAAGCCGGCTCTGGCGAACCAGTGCGAAGCCGGCGAAGAGACCGCTTTCTTTGATGGACTTGAGCGTGACCGGTTTACTCAACGTGTGGACGTACTCGAGATCGACTACGGTCATCTTCGGATCGCCGGCGGCGTCCACGGGCGCGCTAACCACACGCGTCAGCCCGACGATGGCGGAAGCACCTCCGCTATGGTAAATCAGCACGAGATCGCCCGGCTTCATCGCTTGAATGGCCATGCGCGCCTGTGCGTTGCGGACACCGTCCCAGGTGGTGCGGCCATCCCTGGCGAGGTCGCCGATGGAGTAAACATCCGGCTCAGTCTTGGCGAGAAAATAACGAACGTCAGGCATCGTAACGCGGAGCCCCCTTGTCGTCGGATTCAGTCCCGAGGATCAGGATACAAAAGAGATTCCCAATTCTCTATTATCAATACCAGATGACACATCGCTTGCTATTTCCAGATGATGCACGTGAGCAAGGGAATCTGCTAGTACGTTCCAGTACCGGGGTACCGGGTATCTCTTTTTACAAAAACACGGCACAATGGAAATGTACGCGCAACGCGAGGTTGGCTTTGCGCATGAGTGCGGCAAGTGCTCCGGTCTGAACCGTTCAGGCGTAAGGGAACGGGCGTGAGCCCTGGCCGGCAGCTTTGGACGCGGGGGAACTTGCTGTAAAATAAGAGGAACTGTCTGGAAACCGGAAACCTCCCGATAACGTGTTGTCTGATATGAGAATTCCTCCGAAAAGCACATTCTATTCCCTGGCGCGGCCTGCGTTCGTGCTGACGATGTTCGCGATGATTCTCGCGGTGGCCGCTCTCTGCCAGGATGCGCCCCAGCCTACCCCACCTCCCGCGACCGAAGGGGGCATCCCGGATCAACGGCTCAGCGCCAATTTCCCCGGCGTTGTCGATCCTTCTAGCTACCAGATTGGGCCCGAGGATGTGATCCAGGTACGGGTTTGGCGGGAACCGGAACTGAGCGTGGAGCAAACCGTCCGGCCGGATGGCAAGATTACCATGCCACTGATCGGTGATATCGATGCGAACAAGACGACGCCCAAAGCGCTCTCGGCAACGATCGCGGCAAAATTGAAGGAATTTATCAACAACCCCAGCGTGATGGTGACGGTGGAGCAGGTCAGAAGCAAGAAGTATACGATCACCGGCGAGGTGGGGCGCCCCGGTTCCTATCCGCTGCTGAGCACAACCACCGTGCTCGATGCACTTACGAACT
>JADYZL010000129.1 GCA_020853155.1 Bryobacterales bacterium | reverse complement strand
ATATCACCCGCGTGGTGATTCAGTTCGACGGGGAGTTCCGGTACAAGTGGGCGAGGCTTGAAAATCCTCCTCGTGTATTCTTTGATCTCCCGGAAGCGGCCCTTGCCGTGGAAGGGATGAAAGAAAAGGGCCGCATGCGCTTCATCGAGGTGAATGACCGTGTCCTCAAGCAGATTCGTTTCGCGGAGAATACGCCCGGAAGTTCGCGCGTGGTGCTGGATCTCGCGGGGGATTACGAGTTCACCGCTTCCCAGCTCGCAAACCCGCCACGATTGATTATTGAGGTGCGCAGCCCTGACCAACAGGACGGAAGGGTCGAAGTCAGCCGCACGGGAGGCGTAGGCAGCAGCGCGAAGCCGCCTCCGCCGGCAGGAACTCCGTCCGCCGCTCCCCTGGTCAGACCGCAAGCCGCAGCCCCTGCTGTAGCCTCCGCGAAGGTGGACCGGGAGACTCCATCGGCCCGGCCGGCTCCTCCTCCCGCGGTCTCTTCGCCAAATCCGCCGGAGGTTCCATCCACAGTCACAACGCCGGTGCAAACCACAGCAGCAAAGCCTTTGGAGAAAAAAACCAGCCTGCCGGTTCCAGCGCCGTCCCCCGCTTCGTCTCCCGCACGGGAACCGCATGGGGAGAATCTGGATTCCATATCGCTCGGCCTTCCGGCGGCGAGGACCGGCGCCGGGCAGCAAAGCCTCACGAGAGCGTTAGGTCTGAAAATTGGCAGAGTGGTCCTTGACCCAGGGCACGGCGGCAAGGACCATGGCACCACTGGGGCGAACGGACTCCTCGAGAAAGACCTGGTCCTCGATATTGCCAAGCGCGTGAAGGCGCTAGTCGAAGAGAAGTTAGACAACGAAGTGCTGCTCACACGGGAAACCGATGACTTTGTGGCACTCGAAGAGCGTGCCGCGTTCGCGAACCGGCACAGGGCCGACCTGTTCGTCTCGCTGCATGCCAATTCGTCACCGTTCCGGCTCGCCAGCGGCCCGGAAACGTTCTACCTGGATTTCACGACGTCGCGAGAATCCATGGATATCGCAGCCAGGGAGAACGCATCCGCGACGAAATCCGTGGCCGATCTCCAAGACATCGTGAAAAAGATTGCGTCCAAGGATAAACGGGACGAATCCCGTGACTTTGCGGTAAAAATGCAAGGTTCGCTTTTCAAGGCGCAGCGCAGTACCGGAACGGCGAAAAAGAACCGGGGAGTGAAGTCGGCGCCGTTTATCGTTCTTGTGGGAGCGGAGATGCCCTCTATCCTGGTGGAGATTGGATTCCTGAGCAACAAGCGGGAAGAATCCTCGCTGAAGTCTCCCGATTACCGGCAGTCCGTGGCCGAGGCAGTCTTCGACGGTCTTAGCAAGTATCTATCCTCGCTGAGCCATTTCGATTCCAAGGTGAGAGCGGCGAAGGAATAGTGGATTGGCAGAACGTGCGGACGCGTAGATGCCGCGGTTTCAGGCCGGTTGAGCCGCGTGTTCCCGTTCAAGGAAGCCTGGATTCGCTATTGCCGGATCTCCCAGTCAATGCCTTGCAGACTGGCTGCGTAGAGATCCACCGGAAGTGCGGAAACGCGGTTGCGGCCTTCCCGTTTGGATTCATAAAGCGCTTCGTCCGAGGTGCGTAACAGCATTTCAAGGCTGTCGCTCCGCGTTGGGATCGAAGCGGTGCACCCGAGGCTGATCGTAACCGGGATCGATTCGTGACCCCGCCGGATCTGCATCGATTCGACGGCACTGCGAATCCGCTCCGCCGCGCGAACCGTTTCATCGAACCCGCACCCCGGAACCACCATGAGAAATTCTTCCCCGCCGAAACGCCCGATGGAATCGGTGGGGCGCATGGCGCTCTGCATTGCCTTTACCGTTTCGAGCAAGACGTGGTCCCCGAAAAGATGGCCCCGGGTATCGTTAATCTGCTTGAAATGGTCCAGATCGGCCAGGATGACGCCAACAGGCTTGCCGGTAGACTTGCTCGCCTTCATTTCCGCTTCGAGTCGGTTGAAGATCGTCCTGCGATTCCAGAGGTGCGTAAGTGGATCCCGCATGGCCTCTTCCCGGAGCGCCTCCTGGGCCTTCACCAGTTCCTCCTGCAAATGCAGAATGCGCTTACCGGCACGAATCCGCGCGGCCAACTCATCCAGGATGTAAGGCTTGCCCAGGTAATCGTCCGCGCCGGCGTCCATACCTTCGATGATGCTTTCCTTGTCCTTTCGCGCCGTGAGCAGGATGATGTATGTGTATAGTTTTGAACTTTGGTCGCGGATCAATTGGGAAAGCTGGGGGCCTGAGTAGCCGGGCATCATCCAATCCAGGATGGCCAGAATCGGCCCTTCTTCCTGTTGCAGCAACTGCCAGGCCATCTCACCGTCCCGGGCGGAGAGCACCTGATAGCCCCACTTCGAAAGCGTCACCTCCAGCAATCGAAGCTGCACAACGTCATCTTCTGCAACTAAAACTTTCATCAGTCACCCACATTCAGCGAGATTTGCGCCGCAACCGGCGCGACGCAACCTTCCTGAATCCGCGCGATCCTAAAAACTCAGATGTTGTCCCATCGTAAACGGTCGCTTCTGCGGAGGGAAGCGATTCCAGGTACCCATAGACCCTTCCGGCGGTACAGAACGGTTGTTTGTTCGCCCTGTCTTCAGCTTAGAATTCCTAGTGCTGAAACTCATATCGGTGGCGCAGCAGGGTAGCATTAGTGGTTAACGAGCGAAACCATCTTGCATTCTACTGATCTTTCTCGATCAACGACGGGATTCCTTGCCTTCGCGCCTCCGCCGGGCGGTACAATTCCAAAAAATAGTGATAGATTAAGATTTAGAAACCTTAAACGACAGTTCCCCGTCCAATCGCCTGGAGCCATGATGGCGGTGCGGAACGGGCTGCGTCATGCAACGTTTCCCGTTTCAAAAATTTCTTCAACACGACTCCGAAATTCGCTTTCGCTATCTCCTTTGTAGTGTTACGCTTTTAGGATATAGGAGTGTTTTATCCAGTTCGAGCCAGAGGAACTCCTGCATGATCTATAGCCGCTCTTCAGAATATGCCATTCGGGCCTTCGTCCACCTTGCTCAGGTCACCGACTCAAAGTACGTCATGGTGAAGCACATTGCGGAGCAAGAGGGGATTCCCGCTCACTTTCTCGCGAAGATTCTCCAGCAACTTGCACGGAAAGGATTATTGCGATCGAGCAAGGGGCCGACCGGTGGATTCTGCCTACGGCAACCGGCGGAGGACATCACCCTCTTCTCGATCGTCGAGGCGCTCGATGGCATGACGGACTACGAAAAGTGCATTAGCGGCCTCTCTGAATGCAGCGATGAGGCCCCCTGCGGGATGCACGATTCGTGGAAAGAACTGCGATTGCGTATATTGGATTATTTGGAGGGCACTTCGATTGCGGACCTCGCCCGAGCGCTCGACGACAAGCGAAAGCTTCTTGCCAAGGCGAAGAAACCCCGCAAATCGGCAGCCGCCCGAAAGAACTAGATACCCCGGCGCCCGATGCGCCGCGGGAGAGTCCGCGGCGTGACGTCGCAGGAGGTATATGCATGAGCAGTTCCGTACTCGTCCCCATGGTGGTCGAGCAGAGGTCCCGCGGGGAGCGGGCGTATGACATCTATTCCCGGCTCCTCAAGGAAAACATCATCTTCCTGGGCACTCCGATTGACGATCAGGTGGCGAATCTGATCATCGCCCAGTTGTTATTCCTGGCAGCCGAGGATCCCCAGCGAGACATTTCGCTCTACATCAACTCCCCTGGGGGCAGCATCACCGCCGGGCTGGCGATTCTGGACACGATGCGATTCGTCGAGCCCGATATCGTGACGATCTGCGTCGGGCAGGCAGCTTCCATGGGCGCGGTCCTCTTGGCTGCGGGCACGAAGGGGAAGCGTTACAGCTTGCCGCACTCCCGCATTCTCATCCACCAGCCCTCCATGAGCGGCCTTGCCGGCCAGGCGGCAGACATCGACATATACGCCAAGGAAATCCTGCGGATGCGGGAAATCCTCAATCTTGAGCTGGCCCAGGCAACCGGGCAACCGGTGGAGAAGATCGCGCAAGATGTCGACCGCGACTACATCATGGAAGCCGAGCAAGCCCAGGCATACGGGATGATCGACAGGGTGATTACTTCACGCGAAGGCGTCGCCCTGCCTCGATAGGGACACCTTACTTTCGTAAGCAGAAGGGGCGCCCACGCACTCATCCGCGGCGGGCGCCCCTTTCGCTGCGTGCCACGCTTTCCTCGCGGTCAAGCGATCCGTTCCCGAAACCGGGTGTAGGCGGCTTCCCAGCCTTCCGAATTTCGCGGCTCGAAACGCCGCACCTCAAACGAGTTCTTCACGACTTCCCGCGCGGAATCGAGATTCGCAATATCCCCGCTGCCCATCGCCTGCACGAGCACATTCCCGACCGCCGTCGCTTCCGCCGGACCGGCCACCACAAGCCGGCCTGTTGCATCCGCAACGAACTGATTCAACAGCCGGTTTTGCGACCCTCCACCGACGATATGCACCACTTCCATTCGGCGGCCCAGCGTTTCTTCCAGATCCTCGAGAACCTTCCGGTAACAAACCGCGAGGCTTTCGAGGATGACTCTGCCGATCTGCCCGGGTCCCTGAGGCGTCCGTTGCCCGGAACCGGAGCAGTACTCACGAATCTTGTCGGGCATCCTGCCCGGTGCAAGGAAGGCATCCGGATCGACGACCGCAAGAAATGGCTCAGCCTCCGCGGCCGCATTCATCAACTCTTCGTAGCTATACTCGGCGCCATCCCGCGCCCAGGCGCGACGGCATTCCTGCAATAGCCATAACCCCATGATGTTCTTGAGAAAGCGGATCTTTCCATCGGCCCCCATCTCGTTGGTAAAGCCATGTGATAGAGCTTTTGCACTCAACACCGGCGCATCCAGTTCCGCTCCCAGCAAGGACCATGTGCCCGAACTGATATAGCACCAATTTCCACCTGCAATCGCGGGCACCGCCGCGACGGCACAGGCCGTATCGTGGCCCGCCGTGGCATAAACCGGCGTCTCGTCACTCACGCGGGTCGCCTCCGCAAGATGCGGCAAAAGCGTGCCCAACCGCGCGCCCGGCGCCACCGGATCGAGAAGAATCGACGGGGATACCCCGAACGATTCGAGCAGCCCGCGATCCCAGTCCGCTCGCTTGGGGTCGAGAATCTGGGAAGTGCTGGCGATGGTGATTTCCGCGGCGGCCCTGCCGCAAAGCCAATAGTTGAACAGGTCCGGCATCATCAGCATGGAATGTGCCGCGGGCAACGACGAAGCCCCGCCGCGCTGCATGGCGAATAGCTGGAAGAGTGTGTTGAACTGCAGAAACTGGATGCCGGTCCGGGCGTAGATCTCCTCTTTCGGCATTCGGGCAAACGCAGCTTCCAGGATGCCGTCCGTTCTGCTATCCCGGTAGCAGCGAGGATTCTCGATCAGTGTGCCGTCCCGGCCCACGAGGCCAAAATCGACTCCCCAGGTATCCACACCGATTCCATTGAGCGGAATCCGCTCTTTGCCTACCTGCTGGATGCCCTGCACCATCTCGTGAAAGAGCCGGAACGCATCCCAGAACAGACCTTGCGGCAAGCGAACCGGCGTGTTTGCGAAGCGATGGACTTCTTGGAGCGACAGGTTTCCACCGGAGAGAATCCCAACAATCCCTCGTCCACTCTCCGCACCGAGATCGAATGCCAGAAATCGTTTCATCGGAGACAATTATATGGAATCCAATCCGATCGTTGATTGCAGCCTTTGGACGGCGCTTCGTCCGGTGTGCTGCGTCCCGATAGGAACTGCGGCGAAGTTCAAGAAGAGGAGCCGCAAATGGTATCCTGTAGACGCGCGGGCGGTTAGCTCAGTTGGTTAGAGCGCCTGCCTTACAAGCAGGATGTCGGGGGTTCAAGTCCCTCACCGCCCACCACCTTCCCTCCCGGCCCTGCAGTCAATCCACGGGAAGGCTGCCCCGCCCTTGCAGCGGGTTCACGTTCACATTCAGCGGCATTCTACTTGCGGGCCCATCCGCAAAGATGCGGGGAGATCGGCCCCAAAGGCAGTTCAAATTCCTCCAGGCAGACCTCGCGGAATCCACCCGATTCGATCGTGACGCGCGTATTTCGATTGGGCCGGCACCCGTCGCCGAGAAATCGAAAAACCGGAGTAAGGCAGTGCTGGCATGCACACAGCGTGGAGCCCGGTTGTGCGCCGACATGCTCGAGCAACAGCAGGCGGCCACCCGGCCGGAGCACTCTCTTCACGAGCGCGACGAGAGCCTTCGGATCGTTCACGGAGCAAAGCACCAGCGTGCTGATCACGGTATCGACGGAGCCTTCGGGAATGCGGGCGAGCGCCCCTTCGGCGGCATCTGGAATGAGGGAACTCTGCACTCGTCTTGCGGCCAGATCCCTCAGGAGGTGCGGATGCATATAGGGGTTCGGCTCGATCGCGCGGTAGCTGCGCAGCGTCTTCAGAAAACGGATGTTCGGGCCAGCCCCCGCGCCAATCTCCACCACATCCCCAAGCTCGCCGTCGAAGAGGACTTGCTTTTGCGGAGCCACCATCCGCTCATAACGGGCAGTCCCCTTGGCCATCAGCCAAGCCAAGCCGCGTTTACGAAGAGAGTGCATAGTAAGAGGCCCATGCCCCAATCCGTTGGACGGCGGCGAAGCGCAAAGGATTCTCCCATGTGAGCGAAGCAAGGTTTCGAGAACGGAGGTTCTCCACGGTGCTTGATCCTGTACTGTTCATGAC
This sequence comes from Bryobacterales bacterium, assembly GCA_020853155.1. Classification (GTDB taxonomy): domain Bacteria; phylum Acidobacteriota; class Terriglobia; order Bryobacterales; family Bryobacteraceae; genus JACTMJ01. The sequence goes on along the minus strand of JADYZL010000129.1, from coordinate 5,576 downwards.
GTGGCGAGATCCTCGGCCTTCCGTGGCCGGACCTTAATGACAACCGTTGCATGGCTGGCAGCTCATGTTTGCAGGCTGGGCATCAAGTTTTTCTTAAGGTACCCACGAATAAGGAGTTTCAGGCCGTGACCATCCCGGCGTCAGCGCTGAGGAAGCTTCAGGCATACCGTAAGCAGCAGCCGTGCCGGGAGCACTTCGGCGACAGCTACCAGGGCGACTACAACTTCTGCAACCCGGACGGTTCACCGCTGAAATCGGATACGGCCTCGGCCTCCGTTTCGCCACTATTCCGCAGCCTCAAGCTTCCCAAGGGTGCAAGTCTTCACACACTAACTCCAAACGCACCGTTCGCACTTGCTGGCGGCAGGCGTTCCACTGACCGATATCAGCAAGCGGCTCGGGCATGTGAACCCGCATGTCAAGGCGACGGTCTATGCCCATGCGCTGCCGGGGCGGGATGACCTCGCCGCGGATGCCTGGGGGAAATTCCAGCAGAGCGCCAGGCCGGTGAAAGCGAGGCGCCGCTCATAGCAATTTGTAATGAGTAGTCTCCCCAAGGAAGGCTGCGGTTTGAAGCGCCATACTCTGCTTGGCCGCTGTAGTTTTCCGCGAGCCTTTACGGTGTAAACCTAGACGCAGGAGGATGGACAATGGCGAAAAAGGCCGCAGCGAAGAAGGCTTCCGTACCAAAGATGGTGGTCCCAAAGTATCCACGCCACTCGCTGGAAAAGGTCCTGCGCATCCCGAAGGCGATCCTCGACCAGAACGCCGGTAAAGAATGCTCTGACGAGGACACCGCCACATTCCTCGGCATCAAGTACAACAAAGGGCCGTACGCACTCGAACTCAGTTCAGCGATGAAGTGCGGACTGCTTGAACGACCGTCCGCAGGGCGCATCGCAGTGCCAGATTTGGCGAAGAAGATTCTTCGGCCGCAGAACGAACAGGAAGAACTCATCGGCCTCCGCGAGGCGGTCCTGAAAGCCCCCGATATCTCGACCGTCTACAGCCACTATGGCGGCGAGAATCTGCCGGACATGCAGTTCTTCGACAACGCCCTCGTGGACAAGTTCGGCATTCCGAAAGACGAGGTTGCGGAGTTCAAGACGATTTTCTTCGACACGCTGAACAAGGCGAAACTGATCGAGGAGCACAACGGCAAACTGCGGTTGCTCGACGTCTCCGGCGACGTTCCCGCCAAGTCGGGTTCATCCGAAGCCCTGAAAAAGCTAGGCAACTCCGTGACACTCGACGCGGGTGATTCCTGCTTCGTCATGATGCCGTTCGCAGCACCGCTCGGCAACTACTACGAAAAGGTCTACAAGCCAGCGATCGAGAAGGCAGGCCTCAAGGCAGTGCGCGCGGACACCGAGATCTTCGGAGCGGGCAAGATCATGGACCAAGTGTGGTCTGGAATAAACGCAGCCAACGTCCTTGTTGCGGAGCTCACCACGCGCAACCCAAACGTGTTTTACGAACTGGGGCTGGCCCACGCGCTCAAGAAGCCAGTCGTTCTCGTGTCTTCCAATGAGGGCGACGTGCCGTTCGACCTGAAGCACATCAGGGTCATCTATTGCGACGTTACCGATCCCTTCTGGGGCGCGAAGCGACTCGACAAGGTGGCGGAGAACATTCTCTCCGCCCTCTGAAGGTCAGTAATTTCGGGTGGGGTAGGTGTCTCACTCATATTGGCACAGAGGGACGCCTCAGGAATTAGCTCCGGCAAACAGACAGCACTTTGAGGACCTACAGATCGAGGGGTGGCTCAGGAAAGGTCGAGCGCGGTAGCGAGCCAATCTGGAGGTTCATCCACGAGAAAACGGACAGTTCCTTTCTCGCTTTCCATTCTCGCTTTCCATCACCAATCGCGGCGGTCCACCGACAGGTGAGTTGTCGTAGACCCATAGGTCGTCCATTTCGACGATAGCTCTCGGAAGATTCGCCAGACTGGCTCGATAGATAGCCCGAAGCGTTGTCTCTGACGCACTATGGCCGCCAGCGTCAGCGCGAGCCTTGACACGATCGAGATGCATTGAGAAATCACGCAATGAAAGAAATCGCATCTCCGTCGCGAAGCCTGCCGCCTTCGCGAGCGAGACCTGTTCAAACGTCACACCACTACGCAGAGTCGTTTCGATGGAGAAGCTCGTTCGATTCCTGATCGCGTGAAGGACAAACGCCTCGAACTCACGGTTGACAGCCTGACGGATGTTTTTTGGGATGCCGACGTACGAGCCATGGTTGAGTTCTGCGGCGCGATCATCGGCGTTGAAGCAGGAACATCCAAAACCTGCTACCGGGAAGACAGAGGACTTACCACTGCCGGGCGGCCCAGCCACCACGAACATTCTGGGAGGCATCAGCCACCGAATTCACGATCCTGGTTTTCTTGCATGTCCGGAGGAAGGTGCTTGCGGATCCTGCGCCCCTCAGCGTCGATAATTCCAGCGTCCTGAAGTCGACGTGCCGCTTCCTTGGCGCGCTTCACCGCCGCCGGATAGTGCGGATCGCATTTAGGCTTTTGATCCCTCGATGTCGGAAGCAGAATCGTCTTCACAACTCCAATTCTAGCTGGAAAGCGCTCCTTTGCGGCAGCAGGCAATCGTTTTCAGGCGCGAGCAGCCTCGCCCGAAACTCGAATCTGCGGATCGCCTTCTCTCGAAATTCCTTCGGCGAATCTACTTCGGCTGCCCGGATCTGCTCATGGTGGCGAATCGGAAGACCTCATTTTCCGAGCATTTCGCTGGTGTTCGGCTGGTCTCGCACCTAAGTTTCGTAGGAATTACCTGCCGTATTGGTTTGAGAGATAAAGTCCACTCCAGGATCTGGCGAACGAAAAACAAAGAACCGCCCGACATCACCCACCGTTCGGCGCCAAAACACAGTCCAGTTTCAGAATGTGTGGCCTCACGGACCTGCGCTTTTGTTTGTTTTCAGTCACTTGCAGCCAAAAATGGCCGTATTCCAAAACCCGCTAGCGTGATCGACGCCCGTAACGTATTGATTATATAGGGCTTATTTGGTAGCGCTAACGGGATTCGAACCCGTATTTGAGCCTTGAGAGGGCTCCGTCCTAACCCTTAGACGATAGCGCCTTGTGGTGACTCGATTTTAGCATGAGCGGGAGGGAGACCTGTGGTGAGTCTCCCATCTCGGATATCAGATTCAGGTTCATTGGCGGTTTAGGGTATTGTCCAGCGTGGGGCTTGGAGGTTCGACGCCCGCCGGTCCGGCTGATCGACAATGAGGAACCGGAAAGAACCGCGTCTACCACTCGAATGGCATCGCGCGCATTCCCGTCATTGACGACGAGGAGGCCCGGAAAGCCCAGTCCCTTTCATTGACAGGAGTCCGGCACCCTCAGATCGTCAGGGCATCACCGGGAGCTGAATGATCTTCTTTTGAATGGCGTACTGCACCAACTGCGCCTTGTTGTGGATGTCGAGTTTACGCATCAGGTTGAACTTGTGCGCTTCAATGGTCTTGACGCTCAAGTTCAAGCTGGCCGCGATCTCTTTCACCGAATTTCCCTCGGCAAGCAGCGTCAGCACTTCCTTCTCGCGCGGAGTCAGAGTTGATAGCCTGGGTTGTGGAACGTTGGATCGCATGCGCGAACGAAAATCATCCACCAGTTGGGAGAGCATCTTCGGACTCAGGTAGCTGCCGCCGTTCTGAACGTCCCGGATTCCCGAAAGAAGTTGTTCCGTGGGGCTGTCCTTGAGGATGTACCCGCTTGCCCCCGCCTGCATGCTCTCGAGCAGGTAATCTTCGTCATCGTACATGGTGAGGAAGAGCACCTTGATCTCCGGATGAACCCGCTTGAGCTGCCTTGTTGCTTCAAAGCTGCTTAGGCCGGGCATGCTGACATCCATCAGGATGAGATCCGGACGTGCGGATTCCGCCATCGCAATTGCCTCATTGCCATTGCTTGCCTCACCCACCACTTCGATATCGGACTCATGGCCGAGGAGGTTCTTCATTCCCTGGCGGAAGAGGGTATGGTCATCGGCAATCACAACTTTGGTCTTTCGTGTCATCGTTTCGTCATCCTCTAGCTAAGGGCGGCCCTTAGCTTGGGGTCTTGGAAGTCTCGTCAAGCTTCGGATTTGTTCTCCGGCCGGGATCGGGCGTTTCGGTCGCGAGTGGCGAAGACAGCCCTCCGTGAACAAGATCCCAGCCCGAGAGAGTGGGGATCGCGTGACCGGAGCCTCTCGCGACGCCACCTGGAGAGCCGGCCGCCTCTGCTCTCTCCGCGCGCCTTGTGACGGTGGCAAGAGCGGCCAATCCGGGCATGGCTGGGTCTTCCGCGAGCGGCATTCGCGCCATCACGCTCGTTCCTTCTCCCGGTTTGGAGGCAATCTCCGCGGTGCCGCCCATCAGGAGCACCCGCTCGCTGATGCCCCGCAATCCGAAAGACCGGTCTTGCCGTTGGACGTCCCGCACCCGGAAACCGACGCCGTCGTCCGACACTTGGCAAACAAGCTGTCCATCGTCCAGGGAAGCGGAAATCTTTACAGTCTCCGCCTTCGAATGGCTCAATATGTTGTGCAGTGCTTCCTGTACGAAGCGATAGGCAACCATGCTTGTCCCGCCTGAAATCTCCAAGCTCTCAGGCAGATTAATCGTGAGTTCCACTTGCGCCTGGGAAACCCGCAAGAATTCCTTGAGAAGATGGCGGATCGAAGCAACAAGGCCAAATTGCTCCAGTACGGTGGGGCTCAGCGCGGAGATGAGCCGGCGGATCTCCACAATTATCGTTTCCACCTGTTCCCGGCAGTGCCGTAACTCATCTTTCAGCCCCTTCTGGCGCGAAGAAAGGCCATTTTCGAGCATTTCGAGTTGCAGGCGCAGGCACAATAGGGATTGCCCGGCCTCGTCATGCAACTCCCGGCTGATCCGCTTGCGCTCCCGTTCCTCCACCTGTTGCAGGTGGCTGGCCAATTGCCTCACCTGAGTTTCCCGGGAAGAGAGCCCGGCCACCAGTTCACACCGCGTAAGGGCCAAGCCCACGCGCTCAGCTACCTGTAGCAGCAAAGCTTCTTCACTGGGAAGCCAATCATAGCCACGCAGAAACGCAAGTTGTAATACGCCCAATTGCCGCATCCCCGCATGGATTGGAAAACTCCATACGGAGCGGTATCGCCCCACCCAGCGCCGCGCGAGCACCCGCGGGTCCCCCTCCATCGCGCGAAAACTGATGGCGCCAGCCAAATCGGAGGGCCAGGCCGTGTCCAGAGCCGTATCCGATGCTTCCGCATCCGCGTCCGCTGTGTCCATCGAGCGAAGAGAGGTGTTCGTATTCGCGGCGAACGTGGCGGCGCCCGCCGCAGACGGCAGCATACGTCCCGGGCTTGGGTGAATGGCCACGGCGTCGGCGCCGCTCCAAAGCTTCACGAGCAACACGATTCGTGCGCAAAGATCCTTCTCGGAGAGTTCGGAAAGCTCGACCGCGGACATATCCTCAAGCAGTTTGCTATCGGCGCGCCAGAGCTGGTAGAGGGTGACGTTGATGACGTTCGTTACAAACAGGTGATAGTGGTTGACGATCGATTTCGCGACAAATAGACGATCCGGGT
>JADYZL010000128.1 GCA_020853155.1 Bryobacterales bacterium | reverse complement strand
GCGCGGGAAACGTACGCGGAAGCGAAGCGGGTTTACGGGCTTCTCGGCGCATCGGACAAGATCGCGATGACGGAAGCGGACGATGGCCACGGCTATAGCAAGCCGCGCCGTCTCGCCTCCTACAAGTGGTTCGACAAATGGCTGAAGGGCGTTGACGAAGCCACCATCGAGGAGCCCGTGGTTCCCCGCCGCGAAGAAGAGTTGTGGGCCACGAAGACCGGGCAAGTCGTGCCGGAGCTGCATAGCGAGACGGTCTTCAGTTTGAACCGTGCCCGCGTGCAACAATTCCACCACGGCATGGCGACTCCCGAACAGGTGCGCCACCTGATTGGCTATGAACGGATGGAGGGCGCCCCGGTAGTGAAGCCCTTCGGCGTATTGCAGCGCGACGGCTACCGGATTGAAAAGCTCACCTACCTCAGCGAACCCGGCATCGAAGTTCCGGCATTGCTCTACATTCCCGAAAGCGCGACGCAGAAGCATCCGGCCGTGATCTACGTAAACTCCGATGGAAAATCCGCCGAGCCAAGCGACCTCGAATCCATGGTGAAGCAGGGGCTTGTTGTGCTCTCGATCGATGCGCGCGGCTTTGGCGAGACACGGGACCGCTCCGCGGCGGATTCCGCATCGTGGTCCCGCTATTTCGGCGATTACGGAAATGCGGTGACATCCATGCTGGAAGGCAAGACGCTCACCGGCGGCCGGGCCGTCGATATCTCACGCGCCGTGGATTTGTTGAGTTCGCGTCCGGAAGTGAATCCACAGCAGATCTACGGCGCAGCTCGCAAATTTGGTGGCGTGGCGATGCTCCACGCAGCCGCGTTGGATTCGCGCATCAAGCGCCTCGCCTTGGAAGAAGCGCTTGAGAGCTACCAATCCGTCGTCGACCATCGCCTCAGCCGCGGCGTCCTCGAGCATATCGTTCCGGGCGCTCTCCGCTATTACGACTTCCCGGCGCTCGTTCAGATGATGGGCACGCGGCCCGTGGTGATCGTCGATGCGGTGGACCCCATGGGAATCGAGGTTCCCGCGAGCCAGGTAGCCAAGGCCTATCCCACCGCGAAGGTGCTCAAGCGCTATGCCGACAGCACGGCGGCTGCGCTCTACGGGTTCACGAAACCTTAGCCAGCACACCGGAAACCGCTGGCTGCCGCGAGGCCCTATTCGCCGCGCAACACAACCAGCGGTTTCTGCCCCAGAATCCGCATGCTCGCAAGCCAACCCGCCAAGTTGGCCATCGCTACCGTAGCCAGAATCGCGATGCCCATCGGCAGCCAAGCCACCGCAAACTCGGCTTCGAAAAAGCGCGTTAGCAGCAGCCCTGAAAAGGCCGACGCCAGCACCGAACCCATCAGCCCCGCAACCAGCCCAAGCACGGTGAATTCCAGTGAGAAAATCGCGCCCAACCGGTTCTTCGTTGCGCCCAACGTTTTCAGGATCGCCACTTCCCGGATCCGCCGGAAGCGCGTGCCGGCCACACTCGAGGAAAGGATGATCACGCCCGCCGCGATGGCGAAGAGCGAGATAAATTGCACGAGCACCGTCACTTGATCGAGAATCTGCTGCACAATCGCCAGCACATCCGCGATGTTCACCACCGTGACGCTCGGGAAGGCTTTGTATGTGGCCCGTTGCAGTGCGGGGACATCCGCCGGTTCCATCCGCACCGCACCGAAGTATATGGTGGGCAGACCCGCAAGCGCGCCGGGAGAGAACAAGAAATCGTAGCCGGAATCCATCCGCGAATTCTCAATCTTGTGGATCGCTCTTACCGTCGCTTCCACTGGCTGGCCCGCCGCCACCCATCGCATCTTCATTCCAGGGTGAATGTCGAGCGCCTTGGCGGCGTCGCTATCCACGGAGACCATCCGCTCGCTTCCCACCGTTTCCGTCACCCACCATGTGCCCTCGAGGATCTTCGTTCCGGCGGGGGGCGCGGCCGCTTCCCGTGCATTCCGCTCGCGCCTCAGGCGGCGGTCGAAACCCTCAAGCTGGAAGTCTTCGATGCTCTTGGCGCCTACCCGGTCAATCCGCATGGAGACCGAGCTCTGGATCACCGGCTTCGCCAGGATTCCCATCTGCGCATTGAGGATCTTCAGGAGCGGCGCCTGCTGCTCCGGCTGAATGTTGATCAGGAAGACGTTGGGCATGTTGGGAGGCGCGTTTGCTACCAGGCTTTGGAGCATGGAGCCCTGCACCAGGTAGACCGTCAACGTGAACGTCACCCCGATGCCCAACGCCACCAGGGCGGTTCGTGCATGGTTCCCCGGCCGGTAGAGGTTGCTCATCCCATGCCGGAGCGTGGCTGGAATGCGCAGGTTGCCGTGCTCCATCAGGAAGCGCAGCCCCCACAGCAGCAGCCAGCCGATCGCGTGCAACGCCGCGAGGCTCACCACCACCGCGCCCACGAAATAGGCGCCCAGCATCCAGGAATCGCTCAGCCATGCGGCAATTCCGCCGATGCCGCTCAAGAGGAGCATTCCGGTCAGTACGGCGGCGCGGGATTCCTTGAGCCATTCGCGCCAGTCTCTCCGCCGCTCTTCCATCTCGCGCCGCAGAATCAGATTCGGCTTTACGCGCCGGATGTCGAGGAGTGGGGGCAGCGTGAACAGCAGCGTGGTCAACACCCCAACCACGATGCCCTGGATGGCGGACCACGGCTCCCAACCGATCTTTGCGGCCACCGGAAAGTAGCGCTCCACCAGCAACGGAAAGCTGCGCTGCACCAGCACCCCTGCCGCCACGCCCACGATGGCTCCCGTCAACCCAAGAAGGAGCGTCTGCAACCCGTATATGCGCAGAATGTGGCCGGACCGCGCGCCGATCGCCTTCATGATCGCGATGGAATCGAGCCGCTGCTGCAGGTGCGCCTGCATTGCCATCCCTACGCCCAACGCGCCTACGATCAAGGCGATCAGGCTCACCAGGCTCAGGAACCGCGTGGCGCTGTTCAGCCCGGCATTGATCGCGGGATGCACCTCCCGGAAATCGGAAACGCGCGCGTTTGGGAAGGCCTCTTGCAATGCCTTGCTCACCGCCGCGACATCCACGCCATGCGCGGGGAATTTCAACAGGAAACGCTGCGCCGCGCGGCTTCCCTCCGTGATCAGCCCGGTGCGTTCGAGCCCCTCCCGGCTGATGAGCACTCTCGGGCCGGCGTTGAGGCTTCCGGTCATCCGGTCCGGTTCATTCTCTACCGTGCCCGCCACCAGAAAGTCCGCCGCGCCCAGCCGCAGCGTGCTCCCGACATGCAAATCGAAACGAATTCGTAAGTCGTCGGCCACGAGCACGTGCCGCGCATCCAACACATCTTCCAGCCTTGCCGGTGGATTCGTCCGGAACTCCCCGTAGAAGGGGTAGAGCGACGGGTCCACGGCCTTCACGGAAACCAGAAGCGGAACGGTATCCGGCCCCGATGAAAGCATGGACACGGATTCCGTGACCCAGGTAACGGCAATCCCCTGGGTGCGGAGGCGGTCTAGCGCCGCCGTCTGTTCCGCCGTCGGAAGACGAAAGTCGCGGACACTCAAATCCGCCGCCAGGAGAGTGCGCGCCTCCTTGAGCAGTACGTCGTGGAACAGCGTGGAGAACCCCCGCACACCCACGAGGGCCGCCACGCCCACCGCAACCGCAGCAACCACGAACGCAAACCGGCCCAGCGAAGCACGGGATTCGCGCCAGGCGATGCGCGCCGCCAGCGCCCAGGGAAGCTTGCCCGCGGCACCGAAATCGATTTCGTTTGCGGGCGCGGCTTCGCTCAAGACGCCACCTCTTCGAGCGCCAGTTCCCGGGCGGTTTGCAACTCGTCCGCCACCATTACGCCGTCTTTCAGCAGGATCCGCCGGTCCGCGTAAGCCGCTAGCTCAGGGTCGTGCGTCACCATCACCAGCGTGGCGCCTTCCTTGCGGTTCAGGCGGATCAGCAGTTCCAGCACGTGCCGCCCGTTTGCGGAATCGAGATTCCCGGTTGGTTCGTCGGCCAGCAGAATCGGGGGCTGCGTCATGAAGGCGCGCGCCAGGGCCACCCGCTGTTGCTCGCCCCCGGACAACTGCACCGGGTAATGGTGCCGTCTCTCGCTCAGCCCCACATCGTCTAGCAGCGCGCGTGCCCGCGCCCGCCCGTCGCCCTTCGCGCCCGATAGCTCAAACGGCAGCAGCACATTCTCCTCGGCGGTGAGCGTTCCAATCAGATTGAACGATTGAAAGACAAACCCCACCTTGCGGCTGCGCAAAAGCGCCAGCGCATCCTCTCCCAACTCCGTAATGTTCACGCCATCGAGAAAAATGGCGCCACCCGTGACCGAATCCAACCCCGCCAGCAGGCCCAACAGCGTGCTCTTCCCACTCCCCGATGCGCCCATGAGCGCTACAAATTGTCCCTTCGGAACCGTGAACCCGATGCCTCGCAGAATCTCAACCCGATGTGGGCCGTTTACGATGGTCTTAGTGAGGTTCTCGACTGTAATGACCGCATTTTCTGCCATGAGGCGTGCCGTTCCCCTGTTTCCGTTTTTGTCTGGAGTCGCGCTTCTATTGATGATGACGGGTTTTGCCGGTTGTGGGAAAGACGCTCCACCACCATCCGCAAACGAGGTGAGCACGACACCCGACCAACCCGAGGAGCAGGAGGCGAAAGTACAGCCGGGCGCCGTGCTCACTATAGAAGACGACGGCCGGCCGGTTCTTGTTGCCTTTGGTGACAGTTTAACCGCGGGTTACGGTGTGGATCGCCAGTACAGCTACCCCGCATATCTGCAAAGCCTCCTGGATTCTGAGGGTTACCGCTACCGTGTGGTGAACGCGGGAATCAGCGGTGATACCACCGCCGGAGGGCTCACCCGCATCGCGAATATCGTCGCCATGAAACCCGCCATCGTTGTCCTCGAACTTGGCGGCAATGACGGGCTCCGCGGTCTCACCCTTACCCAGACACGCGAAAACCTGTCGAAAGCCATTGAGACCTTGCAATCCGGTGGCGCGAAAGTCGTCCTCGCCGGCATCACCTTGCCCCGCAACTACGGGCCGGATTACATCCGCGATTTTGAGAAGATCTACAAAGATCTTGCCGCCAAGTACAAGGTACGCTTCCTGCCCTTCCTGCTCGAAGGCGTCGCCCTGAACGCCAAATCAGACGACTTGATGCAGGCCGACGGCATCCATGCCCGTCCGGCGGGGAACAAGATCGTCGCGGAGAATGTATTTCAAACGCTCAAGCCGGTGCTTTCAGAGCCTTCGCGCTAATCGTCAGATCAGGTACGGCCGGTCCGCTTCACCTTCATGATCGAGATCCAGCGCATAGCGGATGGCATTGCCAACGGCTTTCATCTTTTCCGCGGACAACTGGCCCACGCGGAGATGGATTCGCGCCTGGCGAATCGTCTGGATTTGATGCAGGTTCACCGCGCATGGGTGTTTCATCCCGTCGCTTTCGTCGAGTGGCACCTGCGAGGGTGTATCCCGGATACTGGCCGTAATGGGAGCGACGGTGACGTGGTTCATCAGACGGAGGGAATGGGTTCGCGTCAAAATCACTGCCGGGCGAATCTTGTCAGGGGCTCCCAGATCGCAAAGGCAGATCGCCCCACGCGCTAATCCTCCCATGCCTGCCCGGCCTCCCAATCCTCGAATTCAGCCTTTTCCCGGTCTGTCTCCGGCTGCTCGCTAAACGATTTGCGTTCCCGCTCCTCCAGTGCCTGGATTCGTAATCTCTTCACCTGCCGACGTAAGGCTTCTCTAACGAAAGCGGATCGATTCGAACCACTGACGCTCGCTAACTCGTCGGTTGCCGCCAGTAAATCCTGATCGATCACCACCTGAATTTTCACCAATTGATGGGTTGGGTCCATAGCTCACTCATTAATTCTCTCCTCATTCTACTCTCGATGGTCAAGCCACACCAGAGTCAATACTCCAAGCCCTACTAGCGCTGCCGTTTCCGCCCGCATCACGATTGGCCCCAAGGATACCGGAACGAACCCGGCCTCCAGGGTTTGGCTTCGTTCCGCATCCGTCCAGCCGCCTTCGGGGCCAACCAGCAGCGTTAGCGTATCTCCTGGATTCCTCGCCATTTCTTCACGGAGAGCGGAGAGCATCGGGGTTGTTTCTTTCTCGTCCAGCACCAGTCGAATCCCCGGCGCTTCCGCCAGCGCCTCCCCCAAGACCACCGCCCCGCCGATTGCCGGTGGACCCACCCGGCGGCTTTGTTTCGCAGATTCGAGCGCAATCCGGTTCCAGCGTTCCAGTTTCTTGGGTACAGCCTTCTCCAATCCGTAGTCGCTTCGCTCCGCAATTACGGGGATAATCCGGCTCACGCCAAGTTCGGTCGCTTTCTCGATGATCCACTCGAACCGATCCAACTTGATCAGAGCCGCAAGCAGCGTGACATTCAGCAACAAGGGGGATTGAGAGATCTCTTCGATCACGCGGAACGTCGCCTCTCCCTTACGAAAGCTGTCGATTTCAGCCAAGTAAACCCGTACTCCGTCCGAAAGCTCGTATCTCTGCCCCACCTCCGCCCGCAGCACTTGCCGCAGATGTTTCGCTTCATCGCCGGTCACAACGGCCCGGCCCTCTTGGATCTCGTCCACAAAGAATCGTCTTCGCGCCATATAATGAATAGCTTGCCGGGGGCGCCAGCCAACCCGGCCCTTCTGAACCATGATTGCGCATCTTCGCGGGATTCTCATCGAAAAGCACCCTCACGAGGTGATTGTCGAATGCGGGGGCGTGGGCTATGCCCTCAATGTCCCCGTCTCGACCTTCACGGCCCTCCCGGATCTCCAGCAGGAAGCGCGGATGCATGTCTACACCTCCGTCCGGGAAGACGCCATCGTGCTGTATGGCTTCGCCACGCGGGAGGAGAAGAGCCTCTTCGAACGCCTCATCACCGTCAGCGGCATTGGCCCGAAGCTCGCCGTCACCATCTTAAGCGGCATGGCGGCGCCCGACCTGGTGACGGCCATCGCCGCCGGCGACACCGCCAAACTCGTGCGCGTCCCCGGCGTGGGCAAGAAGACTGCGGAACGGATTGTTCTCGAATTGAAGGACAAGCTGCAAGGGTTTGAGACCCTCGTACCCGCGAGCGGCAGTGCGCCGCCGCCGCGCCTTTCGCCGGTGGACGAAGACGTGCTCAGCGCTCTCGTGAACCTCGGCTGCGCCCGTCCCGCGGCGGAAGCGGCGCTGCTAAAGGCAAAAGGTCTCGCCGAGGGTTCCGGCTTCGAAAGCCTCTTCCGCAAGGCGCTGGAACTCGTGCGCTGAGACTCCTGACGCGGACGCCCCGAACACGGTAACGTTGTACTCATGAGCAATACGCGGCTGGTCTCGCCGGCGGCCGAAGAAGAAGAACTCCAGTTGGAGGCGAGCCTGCGCCCCCGGCAGCTTTCGGATTTCACCGGGCAAACCAAGGTGAAGGAGATCCTCAGCATCGCCATCGAAGCGGCCCGGCAGCGAGGGGAAGCCATGGACCACGTGCTGCTCTACGGCCCACCCGGTCTCGGCAAGACCACTCTCGCCACGGTCATCGCCAATGAACTCGGCGTCGGGTTTGACCAGACTGCCGGGCCCATTCTTCAGAAGAAGCTTGACCTCACCGGCGTCCTCAGCAACGTCCGCAACCAGCAGGTGTTCTTTGTGGACGAAATCCACCGGCTTCTTCCCGACATCGAGGAGATGCTCTACAGCGCTCTGGAAGACTTCCACGTGGATATCCTCATCGGCACCGGGGTGGCCGCGCGCACGCACACCCTGCCCATCCCGCGCTTCACCTGCATCGGCGCCACCACGCGCCAGGGATTACTTAGCGGCCCGCTGCGGACCCGCTTTGGCATTGTGCTGCGCCTGAACCCCTATGATGTCGCCGAACTGACCGGTATCGTGGAGCGCTCCGCCCGCCTTCTCGCCGTGGGTATCGATCACGAAGGCGCCGCGGAAGTGGCTCGACGCAGCCGGGGAACACCACGCATCGCCAACCGGCTTCTTCGCCGCGTTCGTGATTTTGCCCAGGTGCGCGCGGACGGCCACATCAACCACGCCGTCGCCGCCAAAGCGCTTGATCTTCTCGAAGTGGATCGCTACGGCCTTGACGAAGTCGACCAGAAAATCATGATGACGATCCTCGACAAGTACAACGGCGGACCCGTTGGCCTCAACACCATCGCGGCTTCCATCGACGAAGACGCCACGACCATCGAGGAAGTCTACGAACCCTATCTGATGCAGTTGGGCTTTATTGACCGCACCCCTCGCGGGCGCGTGGGCACGATGCGCGGATTTGAATACTTCAAAATTCACCCAAAGGGCGGGTGGGGCGCTACCCCCGGCCAGGAGAGCCTCTTCGGCCAGGGGTAGCGTTCGCGCGATTACTTCGCTTCGTAGACGAGCTTCCCGCCCAGGTACGTGCGCAGCACCTTGGTCTGGGGAATATCACCCACCGGGCAGGTTAGCAAGTCCCGGTCCACGATGATCAGGTCGGCCAGCTTTCCTTTCTCGAGCGAGCCCTTCTTGTCCTCTTCGTGCAGGAGGAAAGCGTTGTTGATCGTGTAGAAGCGGATCGCTTCCTCGCGGGTCAAGTCCTGTTCCGGATGGAAGGGTTTGTCCATCCAGCGCGGCGTCCGCACGATGGTCGTCCACATCCCCAGAAAGGGATTGTATTGGTTGATGGAGCGGAAGCTGCCGATCTTCTGCATGTGGTCACTGCCCCCGCCCACCATCACGTTGCGGTCAAACAACGTGCGGTACGGCTGAAACCAGGCCGTGCGCGCTTCGCCGAAGTGCTTCATCAGCGTGGCGCCGTCCAATTGCAGCCAGTTGGGCTGCATATTGGCGACTACTCCGTATTGGGCCATTTTGAGGATGGCTTCTTCGGTCATGAAGCTCCCGTGCGTGATCATCGGACGCCCCTTGACGGTGTCCACGCCTTCGTTCGCCAGCCGCTCCGCGGTATCGACGAACGTGGTGACGGCGGCATCCCCCTGGGAATGCGCCGTGAGCTGGATCTGGTTTTGCAGGGCCGCGCGCATGATCTGGGCCAGTTTGTCCGGCTCAATGTAGCGCATGCCCCGATACTCCGGGTCGGTAATGGAGTAAATCTTGCTGACGCCCCACGGCTTCAGCATGTAGGCGCTCCCCGTGAGCATGCCGCCGTCCAGGTAGACTTTGGCTCCACGCAGCCAGAGCATGTCATTGTACGTGTGGAGCGGATCGCTCGCGGCCTTCTTGATTCGCTCCTCGATCTTCTCGATCGGGTCTTGCGAATTGAGATGGAGATAGCTGAAGATCCGCACGGAGAGCTGGTTGCTGTCCTTCAGCTTGCGGAAGATTTCGAGTTCCTCGTCTTCGGTATCGCCGTCGCCAATGCTCGTGATCCCCACGGAATTATAGTCCGCGAAAAGTTGCTTCGTCCGCTCCAGCTTATCCGCCTCGGTGGGAACGCGCTCACTGCTGACGCTCTTGATGAAGGGTCCGCATTGGCGCAGGATCCCGGTGGGGTCTCCCTTCGCATCCTTCTCCACACGGCAGGGGGAGCCGTCGGTGACCGTGAAATTGCGGTCGATCCCGCTTAACTTGAGAGCCATCGTATTGAGCGAGGCGTCTGGCCCGGTGCGGAAGGCGACAGGATTCGCGGGGGCCACATCGTCGAGTTCGGCGCGCGTGGGGTAGCGCTGCTCTTTCAACCGCGTGATGAAGACCTGCGAAACATTCACCCATTTATCCGGACCCAGCGTGGCGGCCCGCGATTTCACGTAGCCCAGCACGTCCGCGATCGTCTGCATTTCGGGAACTTCGTGGTCGAACTCGAACATCGCGCTGGATACGGCATGAACGTGGGAATCCATCAAGCCCGGCAGCACCATCTTGCCTCCGGCGTCATAGCGGGTGGTGCCCTCTCCGGCGAGGGCCAGAATCCGGTCATTCGCGCCCACATCGAGAATCCGGTCACCCCGGATCGCCACCGCTTCAGCAACCTTGAAGTCCTTATCCACGGTCAGGACTTTGGCGTTGTGAATAATCAGATCGGGCGCCACCTCCGTTTTAGGCGTGCATCCCGTACACACAATCAGTGCCATTGTTAGGCATGAAACAGAAAAAAGCGTTCGCATGAAAATAACCCTTCCGGCGAAGGATATCAAATGGCGGGCCGGGGCCCAAGGACTTTGCAATTTCTGAATCGCGAATTCGCCGATTTCGCCGTTCACTTTAGGTTTCAGGGCGACAGCACGGTCCTCAACCATTCGCGGGCTTCGCGCCGTACGGGGATATCACGAAGCGCCCATGCGTCGTTATGGTTCCGGAACGGGAGAGTTCGAAACGTGAAGGGCGCGACGACGCCCGTTGCCATGAGGTAAGCACGAGTCTCCTCGATCGAGTTTTCTTGAACAAGAAACTGCGGCCGTCCTCGCAAACGGCGCAGGCGTTCGAGGGCTGAGGTCCGGTCACAATCCGAATAGGGCCAAGTTGTTCGAACCCCGTCGTAATGACTGTAAGGGAGAAAGGCACGCCACAGTTCTGCGATCCTGTCTTCCCTCAAGCCGATGTAGTTGCAGGCGATCGCACCGCGGGAGAATCCCGCGAGTACAAGCCGGTCGCGATCCCCACCCCACCGCTCACAAACGAGACGAACGGCATCCTCACAGTACTCCACGGTTGCAGCGGCATCTCCCCACCACACGATCTCGTTCCGCTTCTCGCCGGGATTCACAAAAGGAAGACACAGCCACAGGAAGCCGTGGCCGCCCGAAAGGCCGTAGCCAAGATTGGATCCCTCGACAATACCGTCGGAACGATCGCCAAAACGGTTGCGATAGTGGCCATTGCCGGCATATTCGACGATCACGGGATAGCGGCGTCCGCGCTGCCAGTCCGTGGGGAGGTAGAGCGCATGATGAACCTCCGTTCCTTCCCAACGGGAGACTGTCTGTCTCACCCGGCGTCCGGCGCGCGCCTCGCCGGATTCCGTCAAGGGGACTTCCAGGTCGGCACGGACGGAACGGATGTCCGGATACTCCCGCGATTGGGCGGATGCGCCCCCGCAGAGGGCGGTGAGGACGGACCTTCGGGACCACATTAGTGTTCAGGATACCGAAGCTTCCGCAGTCTCCGATGCACACAAGAAAAGTGGGCGCATGCGGAGTTGCCCGTGCCCTCCGAATCACAAATGTTGGAGCCTCCGGCCTTTCCGGGGCGGTTCAAGCCGGATGGTTTCATCGAGTTCTCGCGCGGCTTGATCGAGTTCACCAAGTCTCCTCTTCCTCGGTAGGAACTGGAGCGGCGCCTAGAATCGGCGCTCAAGCTCCGGCGATTCCGCCGATAAGAGACTTACCGGATATGAAAATGCACTCACTGTTTTCCATGGCCACGATGGCCTGTATTGGATTCGCCACCTGCCTCGCGCTCGCGCCAGCCGCCGCAACCGCGCAGGATCCGCCCGACCCGCCTGGACCGGTTTCGGGACTTGTGAACTCAGAACTCCCAAACTGGCTATGGATGGGCGGCGAAGAACGGGTGCGTCTCGAAGCCTTGCACGG
>JADYZL010000127.1 GCA_020853155.1 Bryobacterales bacterium | reverse complement strand
TGGTGGGATGCGCCGCCCGCGACCGATGACCCGGTAGCCCCGGCATTGAGCGCGGTCTTGAACGCCGCCACCGGCACCGCGTACCTCTCCCCCGGCACCCGGGTTGCCTTGCGCGGCACGTTTCTGGGTGGCACGTGGAATGCACCCCCAACCCCCGAATGGCCGCTGCACGCGGGCGTGAATTGCCTCTGCGTGGCGGATCGCCCCATCGCCATTGGCAGCCAGACGGAAGCGGAAGGCGCCGCCCAGTTACCCTGGCTCCTCCCCACGGGCCTTGTCCGCGCGCACTTTGTCCGCGAGGGCGTTGCCTCCGTGCCGTTTGTGCTGGAGGTGCTCGACGCCTCGCCCGGCATCTTCCCGCTGCACATTGAGCGAACCGATACCGGCTGCAGCATGGAGGATTCCGGCGGCGTGCGTCCCGGCGAAATCCTCGAAATGGACGTGACCGGCGCCGGGCCGCTCAACGGCGACTTCACAGGCGTCTCCGTCCTCTTGAACGACACTCCGGCCGAAGTGCTTAGCGCGGGCCTCGCGCCGGAATCGATCGGAATCACCCGCCTTCGCGTGAAGCTTCCCGCAGCGGTCAAGCAGACGGAGCGCAAGGGGCTCTTTCTCCGCAGGGGCGAGCGCGCGAGCAACCTCATCCCCATGGATTTCGTGGGGGACGCGCGGCCCACCGTCTCTCTTGTTGCCGAGCGCCCTCGGCTACTGCTGCAACCGGGTGGTCTGAGCGCCCCCTTGCGAATCGACACTCGCGGACAGAACGGCTTCTGCGGCCGGATTGAGTTCAGCGTGGAGGGCTTGCCCAAGGGGGTAACCGCGCTCATCGCGAAAGTGGACGCCGGCAAACCGGCCACGCTGCAACTCAAGGCGGATTCCACTACGGAAGCCACCGATGCCCGCCCCTTCTACCTCTACGCGCTCCCGACGCCGGGCGACCTGGCGACGCTCGCGCTCGAACTACGCGTGATGCCGCAGGTGGGCGCGATGGCCGTGAAGCTGGAATCCCGGGGCTTCGCTGCCGGAGCCTCCGCCGCCATCACCTGGAACGGAGAACTCCTGCCGCCCACGGGGCCCAAGGCCGCCCGCGGGCTCTATCTCCAGGTGATTGATCCGCGCACGGGCATCTTCCTGCCGATCGAACGCTACGACCTCTGGGAGAGCAAGGAGGAAAGCACCCGGATGGAAGTGCGCCTCAACACGCTGCGCGCCGGGGTGATCGTGGGGATGGCCGTGGCCGATGAGGCAACGCTCCACATGCAACCCTCCCTGAAAAACTGGATCCGGACGAAACTCGCGAGCGCCGCCATCGCCACTCTTGGCTACCAGCATTCCTGGGCCATTCTTGCGAAGGTGGGCGGCACGGCGCCGCTGGCCGAGAGCGCCAGCGCATCCGAACCGGCGGTGGCGGAAGCCACGCTGGCGCTACCGGAACAATGAGTGCCGCCCGGGCAGGGGGGGGAGGAGCGGCGAGGCTAAGCGGCTCGCTTCAACACCTTATCGAGCACCTTTACAGCCCGGTCTACGTCCTTCTTCCGGATGATGAATGGGGGAAGAAAACGCAGCACGGTGTTGTTCGTGCAGTTGATGAGGAGGCCTTCGTTCATCGCATCGGTAACCAGGTCCTTCCCTGGGCGATCGAGTTCCATGCCGAGCATCAGTCCGGTGCCCCGCACGTCCTTCACCATCCGGTGGCGCGATGCCAGTTTGCGTAGCTGCTCCTTGAAATAAGCGCCCATCTCCCGGATGGAGGGCAGCAGTTCTTCGAGCAGGTCGAGGGATTCGATCCCCACGCGGCAGGCGAGCGGTCCGCCGCCGAACGTCGTCCCATGCATGCCCGCGCCGATGGTGACCGATGCCTTCTCGTTCGAGCAGATAACGCCGAGCGGCAATCCGGAGCCAATGGGTTTGGCGGTCACCATGATGTCCGGCATCACCGCCGGGTCATACATCTGGTAGGCGAAGTACTTACCCACGCGCCCCACGCCGCACTGGATCTCGTCGAAAACGAGCAGCGCGTTGAACTTATCCGCAAGGGAACGCGCCTTGCGGAGAAACGCCTCGTCGATCAAGTAGATGCCGCCCTCGCCCTGCACCACTTCGAGAACGATGCCCGCCGTGTTCTCATTCACGGCGGCTTCCAGGGCGGCGATGTCCTGCTTCGGCACATACTTCACGCCGGGCAGCAGCGGCTCAAAATCCTTCCGGTACTTGGGCTGGCCCGTGAGCGTCAACGCGCCGGTGGATCTGCCATGAAACGAGTTCTCGAGCGAGACAATCTCGTGCTTGGCGGGCGAGATCGCATGGCCGTGCGAACGCATCATTTTGATCGCGCCTTCCATGGCCTCCGTACCGGTGTTCGCGAAGAAGGTGCGCTGCAAACCGCTGATGCTCGCGAGGCGTTTGGCGAGAATTCCCTGGTATGGGTTGTAGTACAGGTTAGAGCAGTGGATCATCAACGCCGCCTGCTCCTGAATCACCTTCACGATGCGCGGGTGCGCGTGGCCGAAGCCGTTCACGCCGATTCCCGCGATGAAATCAAGGTATTGCCGCCCCCGGTCGTCCCACACATAGGCGCCTTCGCCGCGCAGAAGCAGTAGCGGGTAGCGGCCATAGTTCTGCAGGACATAAGCCTTCTCCAGATCCATAACCTGTTCCAGCCGGAACTGGGGTGTCTTGCGTCCCGAAAAAATACCCATACGTTTCTATAGTATTTCATCGCGTTGCCGGCGGAATTCCGCCGCGGAGCAAGGGATTGGTGAAAGGGGAAGATATCCTTGGTAGACAGGGTTCCGCATTCGGGTGACGTCCCGGCGATTCCGGCTCAGGCTGGTCCGGGAAACAAACATGCGCGCAAAACCCTCCGTTGAGATCAAGAGGAGGATGGATGACGTATCGAATTCAATCGGGGTTGGCGCTTCTCTTTCTGCTGGCGTGCATGGCGGCCTTCGCCCCGGCGGAAACTGGCCAAACCACGGCGGAATCGAGTGTTCCTCTTCCGGCCGTCCACTTGCCCGCCAGTTCCATTCGAGACTACGTTCCCATCACGGGCAATGAGCGCGTCCAATGGTATCTCCGCGGCACCGGCACGGCTGCTGTGGGTAGTTCCGTTTTCAGTGCCGCGTGGGGGACAGCCTGGCGATTGCCGCAGGCGTATCCCTCAACCTGGGGTGGATTCGGCAAGCGCTATGGCCTTGCGGTTTCGGGTGTTGCCTTGAGTAATGGCCTCGAAGCCGGTCTGGGTGGTATCTGGGGTGAAGACCCTCGATACTTCCGCAAGGGGGGCGACCTTCGCGGGAATTTCAAGTCGCGGGTGGGAAACGTCTTGCTGTCCAGTGTCACCGCGACCGATCGGGAGGGGGAACGCATGCCGGCGTACTCGCGTTTTGTCGCCATTCCGTCCAGCAACTTCATGCAGAATGCTTGGCGAGTAGAGAGCCAGTCCAGGGCGAGAGATGCACTTTTGCGCACGCTCTATGGGTTCCTCGGCCGGATGGGCAGCAATGCGTTCAAGGAGTTTTGGCCGGATCTGCGCCGGAAAAAGCCGGATTCTCTTTCCGCTCCCTAGTCCACTCGATGGGAGCGTGCTAATGCTTTGCGTTTATGCGCCGATATACCCGCAGTGTGCACGTTTGGTCGCGGCGTTGATGCGGAGGCCGTGCCCGAATTCTCGTGCTCAGAGAGGGAGGGGAGTGAATGCGGCGAGCGCTCATATCGGGTGTTACCGGACAGGACGGCAGCTACCTGGCCGAATTTCTGTTGGCGAAGGGCTACGAGGTGCATGGCATCAAGCGGCGCTCTTCCACCTTTAACACGGAGCGCGTGGACCGGATCTATGAAGATCCTCACGAGCAACCGAACTTCTATCTTCACTTCGCGGACTTGAGCGACGCGAGCAGCTTATGGAAGTTGCTCTACGATATTCACCCGGACGAAGTGTACAACCTTGCTGCGCAGAGCCATGTGCGAGTGAGTTTCGACATTCCCGAGTACACGGCGGACATAACGGCAACGGGGGCCCTCCGGCTTCTCGAAGCCATGCGCAGTACGGGCGTGAAGGCCCGCTTCTATCAGGCCAGTTCGAGCGAGATGTTCGGCGCGACCTCTCCTCCTCAGAACGAATCCGCCGTCTTTCACCCCCGCAGCCCGTACGCCTGCGCCAAACTGTTCGCGCACTCCATTACGGTGAACTACCGCGAGGGCTACGGGATGCACGCTTCCAGTGGCATCCTCTTCAACCACGAATCTCCCCGGCGCGGCGAAACCTTCGTCACCCGCAAGATCGCCCGCGCCGCGGCGCAGATTGAGCGTGGCTTGCAGGACAAGCTCTTCCTTGGCAACCTCGAGGCCAAACGGGACTGGGGCTACGCACCCGAGTACGTTGAGGCGATGTGGTTGATGACGCAGCAAGACGAACCCGGCGACTTTGTCATTGGCACCGGGGATACCCACACCGTGCGGGAGTTCGTGGAGGAATGCTTCGCGCTGGTGAACCGGGATTGGCGGGACCACGTCGTCATCGATCCGCGCTATTTCCGGCCTTCCGAGGTAGATGCTCTGCAGGCCGACGCCTCGAAAGCGCGCCGCCTTCTCGGGTGGGAACCGCGCACTTCCTTTCGGAATCTTGTTCGGATCATGGTGGATGCGGAACGGGAGGACCTTGATCGGCGCGCTTCCGGCGTACTCCCCCACGCGGTCTGCCTGTCATAGCCGCTCAGGTCTGGCACAACGCAACCGGGATGGCCTGCGCGGCGATAAGAAGCCCAGTCGTAGCCAGTACGACCTCGGCGCGAGGGGGCCTGTCCCCCTCCAGACGAAGAAAACTTCCAATTTGGACCGCATAGTACTACAGAATGAAAGTGATTGTGTCACAATCACTTCGGACGTAACAGTAAACCAAAGGCCTATCGGTTTTATTGGAAAGTGGAATGGCTTTCTTTTATCTTCGCCTACCTTTCCCCGGCACACATAGGCAAAGTGGAATTGTCGCCAGCCAGATCGCGATCACGGAACCGCCTCCGCCGGAAGTCTTTCCAAACCGGATGCGGCCAACAACAATCGAGTGGGGTCGGAATGCAAGATTACATCGCGAAAATTCTCGTCGCCGGTCCGGTTGGTTCCGGAAAGTCGACCTTCGTCCGCACGTTATCCGATACGCCGTATGTCGATACGGACGTCCTCGCCAGTGAGGATATCGGCAAGATGGGCACCACCGTCGGTATCGATTTCGGCACGATGGATGTGGACGATGTGCGGATCTTGCTTTTCGGCGTTCCCGGGCAGGAGCGATTTGACTTCCTGTGGGAGGTCACCTGCAACGGCGCGCACGCACTCGTCATGCTCGTGGCGGCGGATCGCCCTGCTTGCTTCATCGAAGCCAAGAAGACGCTCAAGTTCTTACAGAAGTTTATTGATGTACCAACCGTAATAGGACTTACACGAACTGATCTGGGCGAAGACTGGCCGCCGGAAGAGGTCGGAAGTTATCTCGGAGTTCCCTCGGATTGCATTGTAAATGTGGATGCTAGGAGCCGTGAGAGCGCGATGGAGACGTTGCGGGTACTCTTTGAGTATGTGGCGCCAAAGTCGAGTTCATTGAGAACTGAAGGATCACTTAGCCTCGTTTAGGAGTACAATTCTGCCATGGACCAGCAAACCTTGAGACAAATCGAAATCCCATTGGAGGAACTCGCGACCTCCACACGTGGCATTCGTGGCTGTTTGCTGGCCACGGCGGACGGCGTCGCCGTGATGCACCGCAATCTGAACGACCAGGCCGAGGCGCTGGCCGCGCTCAGTGCGTCCTCGCTCGGCATCGGCCGGAGGGTGGCGGAGGTGGGCGGTTGCGGCGCGCTCCAGGAGGTCTGCTTCAAAGGCTTCGAAGGTTGGGTGAGCGTGGTGGCCGTGGGCAATCGCGCGGTGCTGGCCTCGGTGGCCTACGAGGGCTGCAGCATCGGGATGGTGATGTACTATTCCCGCAAGTATGCGGACGAGATTCTGGGGATCATCGATCCGGAGCAGGCCCGCGCGCTCGAAGAACGGGAGGATCTTCGGGATGAAGAAGATCAGGTGAGCATGCGCAGCGCGCTGCAAGCCTTGGCGTCGCTTGACGAGTACAACACGCCTCCCGCGGACGATGACGACCCGCTTTATCGCGAGGCGGAAAAATACCGTTCGATGCAGGAAACCGTGCGCGAAGGGTAGCCTCGCCGGAATTTCCCGCAGGGCGCGGCGCCAAGCGACCTACAAACTCACAATAAGTCCCGGAGTGACTCCCAAAGAGCAGAGAGCGGTTCCGTCACCGGAACCGCTCTTTGTTTGCCTATGCTGAGGTCGTCCGCTGCCGTTACGGGCAGGATGAGGCTACGTACGGCGCGCTCAGGCGTCGGCTACGCCGCCCTCCGTCAGTTTGCGAGGATCGAGAATCTGAGCCAGATGCTCTGCCGACAAATCGGTCTGTTCGGCGGCTACATCTTTCACCCGCCGCCCTTCCTTGGCCGCGATCTTCGCGACGGCCGCGCCCTTCTCATAGCCGATGATCGGGTTGAGCGCCGTCACCAGAATGGGGTTCATCTCAACCAGGGAAGCGATCTTTGCTTCATTCACCGTGAAGCCCGCGATTGCCTTGTCCGCCAGCATACGGCTGGCCGTAGCCAGAATGTGGATGCTCTGCAGCAGGTTGTAGGCCGCCACGGGCAGCATCACGTTGAGCTGGAAGTTGCCGCTCTGAGCCGCGATCGTGATCGTCGCATCGTTGCCGATCACCTGCGCGCAGACCATCGCGGCGGATTCGGGCACCACCGGATTCACCTTGGCCGGCATGATGCTGGAGCCCGGCTGCAGGGAGGGCAGCGCGATCTCCGCGATGCCGTGGACCGGCCCGCTATTCATCCACCGGAGATCGTTCGCGATCTTCATCAAGGCAACGGCATAGGTCTTCAACTGGCCGCTCAGTTCCGCCACGGCGTCGAGGCTCGAAAGGCTCACGAAATAGTTCGCGCTGGTCACGAACGGCAATCCGGTCTTCGCAGCCAGAGCTTCGGCGACCTTCCTCCCAAACTCGGGGTGGGCGTTGATGCCCGTTCCGATGGCGGTGCCGCCGAGCGCAAGCGCTCCGATCCGCGGATACGTCGCCTTCAGACGCGCCACGCAATCCTTGATCTGCCCGCTCCAGCCGCTGAGTTCCTGGCTGAGGCGAATCGGCATGGCATCCATCAAATGAGTGCGCCCAGTGGTGACGACATGGTCCACGTCGGCTGCCTTCCGGTCGATCACACCCGCGATGTGCTCCATTGCGGGGATGAGCGCGCCCGCCGTCTCGATGAGCGCACTGACGTGGATGGCCGTGGGGATCACGTCGTTCGAGCTTTGGCTGCAATTTACGTGATCGTTGGGGTGTACCTTGCCACCCAGCTTCTGGCTGGCCAGCGTCGCGATCACCTCATTGGTGTTCATGTTGGTGGAAGTGCCGGAACCGGTCTGGAAAATGTCCAGCGGAAACTGAGCGTCGTGCGCGCCCGCCTCCACCTCGGCGGCTGCGGAGACGATGGCGCCGGCCACGGCCGCATCCAACAACCCTAGCGCCTGGTTCACCTCCGCGGCGGTTCCCTTCACCAGCCCCAGGGCGCGGATGAAGGGGCGCGGGAACGGGATCCCGCTAATGGGGAAATTCTCCACCGCGCGCTGGGTTTGAGCCGCATACAGTGCCGTTGCGGGCACGCGCACTTCTCCCATCGAATCCTTTTCGATGCGAAACTCTTGTTCACTGGCAGGGTTCTGGCCGCTCATGGTAGTTCTGCTCCTGTCTATCGGGGAATTTTGAAACGGCGCTGCGGTCAAAGGCAGTAGCCATAGGATGAGGACAGAGAATCGGAAGCGCGACGCCGGTTTCCTTCGCATTCGAAGGCCCACCGGAGAAGCGCCATGGTAGCCCTAAACCGCACACGCCCTTCCTCAAATCTCTATGTTCTCACGAGTGAGAGGCCGCCCGTGTGAGTTCGGTTTGCCACTGGATGGAGCCCCTCCCGGACGCAACGCATGCCGTTCCACATCTCCCCAGGATTCTACGGAATTCCCATAAACCTTTTGTCTGAGAGGCCGATAAAGCGAATGAGGAGAGGGCAAGGCTAAGGCACTCGCCGCATGAACCCATGACGAACCGGCAAGAAACAGGCACGAAAGAGCGTATGGAGAAGTTGAACTCGATTCCCAAGTACCCGTGGGCGCTGCGGCAACTGCCACCGTTCCCCCCGGTAGCCAACCGTCTCCTGGGTCTGCTGCAAGACCAGAATGTCTCCAATGCGCAGCTTTCCGAAGTCATCCGGATCGATCCCACGTTCTCCTTCGAACTGTTGCGCCTAGCCAATTCCTCGTTGTTCGGTTTCGCACAGCAGGTGAGCGACATCGGCCACGCGATCTCGATCGTAGGTCTTGAGCGGGTGAAAGCGCTGGTGATGATGGTGGCGCTGAACGCGCAGATCAAGTCCGCGCTCCGCTACCAGCGGCTCCTCGATTGCTGGATCCACTGCCTCGCCTGCGCGGTACTTACCGAATCGGTAGCGCATGGCTGCGGCATTCCCGCGGAACGTGCCTACATGGCGGGGCTGCTGCACGATGTGGGCCGGCTCGGGATGATGACCGCATACCCGCAGGAGTATGCGCGCCTGCTCGATGTCGCAACAGAAGAAGGTTTGCCGCTCATCCAGGCGGAGCTCGATGTCTTCGATATCGATCACTGCATGGCTGGAGCATGGCTGGCCGCGGAATGGAACCTGCCTCCGGAAGTTCGCTTCGTCGCTCAGACCCATCATGAGCCACCGGAAGCGGGGGACCGGGAGTTGGGGAATCTCCTGCGGATCACCAACCGGCTCACGAATCTCATCGGTTTCTCCGTGATGCCGGAGCCCGACATCTATTCGTTCGAGGACTTGGTGGATATGCTGCCACCGTCCGCTCGACGCCGAATCGAACCGAGCCAGACTGCACTAAAGCAAGAGATCCTGGAGAAAGTCTCCGTTTTCGCCGCCCCCAGAGCCGCCTGACCGCTCTGAAGGCCGGTAGTGCCAGCCTTCTCCGAACCCGGCCGGAATTGCATCATCAGTAAGCCCTCAGACCGCCACTATGTGGCGATCCGCGCCATCACGATATTCGTCGCCGAGCGGAGCGGGCGTGTGTCGTGCGCCTGCCGCCGGCTTCTTGTACCGCTCTACTCCGACGCCGGTTTCGCTGCGCTTCGTACGAGAAAGCAAGGCATCCTGTTCTTCCTTGGTCATCGGGTGGAAGTCCTTGACGATGCCGGCATTCTGCTCAAGCTGGGCGATCGTCTCTACGCCGGAAACCAGCGTGTCCGGCTCCTGCGAAAGGGTGAACCGGACGCACTCTTCGATTGTGGCAATCCCCTTCTGACGGATCGTTCCCATCGCGTTCGACTTCATTGCAATTACACCCATTCCACGACGGCGTGCCTCAGGGAGAACGCCCTCAAGGAAGCTCAGGTAGTGCGGATCCACCAGATTGATAGGCAATTGCACCGTCTCCCACTGGTCCGTTTCCCGCATCATGCGAAGGTGTACCTCGGGATCGCGATGCCCCGTGAAGCCGATATGGCGCACCTTGCCTTGCTGCTTGGCTTTTCGGAATGCCCGCGCGGCTCCGTTGGAGGCGAAGATCGCGTCCACCTCCTCCATGCTGCCGACCTCATGACATGCCCACAAATCGAGGTAATCGGTTTTCATGTCGCGAAGCGTCTCTTCGAGCTCCGCCATTGCGCTTGCCTCATCGCGTTTGTTGCTCTTCGACATCAGTATGACCCTCTGGCGAAGACCTCCCGCAAGCGCCCTTCCGTAGGTGGCGTCGCTATCCCCTCCGTGATACCCTCGGGCGCTATCGAAATGCGTTACTCCCAGATCGATCGCACGGTGAATGATGCCGATGCCCGATTGCACGCCCCCCACGCGCATGTGGTAACCGCCCAATGTGAAGCGGCTCACCTTCATGCCCGTCTTCCCCAGCGTGCGGGCCGGCATCTCGATCGCGGCAGGCAGTGCCGGGGCCATCGCGATGGATGCCGACGAAGCCTGCAGAAACGCGCGTCTATGCATGTGAGAGTCGCTGCCTCCTCGGATTCTCCGCGCGCTGCGGGTTGCCGCCGCCATTTGCTCCGGACAACGCCCCGCGGGTAGCGTGGGTATAGTTTACTGGATGATGAGGATTTCCAATCGGGATTTTGTGTGATGGAACCGGCATCCATACGTGACCCGGCCGGGCCTTACACCACGAAAGTGGATCGTTGGCTTGGCGCCATTTCCGCCATGTATGTCCTTCTTGCGATCGGTCTGCCGGCGTGGCTGCTCGGGTCCGCGGTAGGCTCTTCGCAGCCTCTGGATCCGGGCTTGGTCGCCCTTCCGCTGGGAGTCCTGGCGGCGATGTGGGCGATCGCTTACCCGTGCGAATACTTATTCGAAGCGAGCGATCTCGTGGTCCGCAGCGGCTTGCTCTGCATTCGGATTCCGCTGCTTTCCATTTCGACCGTGAAACCGTCGCGCAGCCTCGCCAGCGCGCCCGCATGGAGCTTCGACCGCCTCGAAATCCGTTATGGCCGCAAACAGCGCGTACTCATCAGTCCGCGTGAGAAGGCGGCTTTTTTAGCGGAACTGGCAAAGCGGGCTCCTCAACTCATCCGAGACGGAGAATCGCTGGTCGTGGCCCAGAGTTGGAAAACCCCGGAAGAAAACGGGGCGTCCTAACGCCAACCGCCGCCGGGACCCGTGGGGTCGGAGCGTTTCCCGCGCGGACTGCGCGAACCTTGCTGCTCGTTCCACTGTGAAGGGGAGGGCGCGGGTGGCTGGTTGCCGCGCCGATTCTGTTGATTGCCGCGGCCACCCCCAGACTTGCCGGCCTGCTGCCCACTTCCCTGGCCGTGTTGCCGTTGCCCGCGGCCGCCTTGCGGATCGGAGTTTCCGTAGTTGCTCCGATTGCCGAAGTTGTCCCGTCTGCCTTGCCCCCCACCTTGCCCGCGATTTCCCGCATCCTCGCGGCGAGCGCCACCACGAGCCGCATGGCGGTTGCCGCCATCACGCCTGCCATGGCTGCCGAAATCGATCTCTTCCAGTTGTTCCGGCGTAACAAAAGCCATCGTCTTGATGCCCGAAACCTCGAAGCGGCGACGGCATCCGGGTTCCATGCACGTGGCATGGTCATCAAGCAGAACCATGTAGCTTTGGGCCTTCTCGAACTTCGCACGGTCCCGTTCATCCAACTGCGCCAAATTGATATTGGTTCGTTTCTTGCGGACCATCCACGCCAAGCCGTAATCGTTCACGCTCCGGCAGAACGGGCAATTGAGCGTAGCCGGTCTTTCCGCGCGGGCCTCGATAAAGAAATCACGTTCATCCATAGGGCGTCTGTCCTATCCAGAATAACCCCATTTCCGGCAGGCGCTCTCCTCAAACGGGCTGCGGCCATGTTCGATCCACGGGGGCAGGCAATCGTCCAATCCGGGACACAAGAACGCGATGCGCGCCTACCTGGCGACTCACGCGGGGAAGGCGAATTGCAGGCATGTACTCGATGCTGTAACACTCTACGCGCCTGTAGCCATTCGTACGGGAGGCTCACTCCCGGAGCCGCCGCCGAAACCCGTCGCTCCTCTGCCATAACCAGAGCGGCCGTACCTCGGTTGAACTACGAAGCAGCGAGTGGTGTGGTTGCTTTCCCAGAGGCGGGCCCGTTGTGGGAAGCGCTGGACGCCATCCATTTGGAGCCGCCGGTGCAAACCGACGGTTTGCAGCCAGCTTCCGAGCGCGCCACGTGGATCTTACGATACAGCCGACGTTGGTGGAGTTTGGCTTCGA
>JADYZL010000126.1 GCA_020853155.1 Bryobacterales bacterium | reverse complement strand
GAATCGCCGCGGCGTGGCGAGGGGGACGGGCGCTCGCGCGGGCGGCGCGGGGCTCGAATCAGCGGCCATAGATCATCCAGGGTTTAGCCCCCGCTTCTTGGCGCACCGTCGCTCTCACATCGAAGATTCGCTCGATCAGATTCTCGGTGAAGATCTCTCCCGGGCTGCCGTCCGCGGCCAGCCGCCCGTTTTCCAAGACGAGGATGCGATCTGCGAACCCGGCGGCGAGGTTCAGGTCATGCGTCACCATCACGACGAGCAATCCCTCGCCGCGAAGCCGGCTCAGCACTTGGTGAATCTCCACCTGGTGCCGGAGATCGAGCCAGGTGGTTGGCTCGTCGAGGAGGAGAATGCATGGACGCTGCGCGAGTGCCGACGCGAGGATCGCCCGCTGCCGCTCCCCGCCGCTGAGCGAGCGAAAATCGCGGTGACGGAAGGCGGCGCAATCGGCCAGGCGCATCGCATCCTCCACGGCGGCCCAATCTTCCGCTGTCTCGAAGACGCCGGTGGCATGAGCATGGCGGCCCATCGCCACGACTTCCTCGACGCGGAAGGGAAACTCCATGTGAATACTCTGCGGGATGAAGCCGACGGCACGGGCGAAATCCCGGCGGGGCCAGCGATTCACCTCCATTTGGTTCAATTCGCAGGAGCCAAGGTGGCCCGGCAGCAAGCCCGCGAGAATCTGCAACAAGGTGGATTTCCCGGCGCCGTTTGGACCCACGATGGAGACGGCTTCGCCGGAGTGCAGGCGCAGCGTCACATCCCGCAGGACGGTGTTCTCGCCGTAGCGCATGCCGACATCGCACAGCGAATAGAGAGCCTGCCCTTTGGGTGCGGCGCCGGAGGTTTCGCTCCGGGGCAGGGTTAACGTCCTCATAGCCCCGCCTCGGGATGAATAAAGCGGGCAAGCGCGCGCGCCGCCTCCACCATTCGCGGTCCGGGCACAACCCAAAAATCGTCGGACACGGGATAGATGCGGCCGTGCTTCACGGCATCCACGCTCCCCAGCGAACGCCAGAGAGCCTTCACGGCAGCCTCGTGCGCGGCGCTTTGCTTGCTTTCCTGCGCCATGTCGCCGCGATCGATGATCACTTCCGGGTTACGGCTCAACACGGTTTCCAGGCTCACATTTGGGTATGCAGGTCCGGCATCCCCAACTGCGTTGACGCCACCGGCGATCCGGATGAGTTCGTCGATATATGTGCCTCCGCCCACGGCGATCATCCCTTGCAGCGTGCCGGGATTTCGGCCCACCAGAAAGAGCACGCGGCGTTTGGGCAAATTGCGGGTGCGCGCTTCGATGCGGGCAAGTTCCGTGCTCAGTTCCTGCCGGAGTTTCACCCCAGCGGCGGGCTCGCCGACCGCAGTAGCGATGATCTCAATCGACTTGTAGATATCGGCGATGCCGCGGTGCCGCAACTCCACCTTACGCAACCCCACCTCGGGGAGAGCGGCAAGGGCACGGGAGCTTACCTCTTCGACGAAAACGATGTCCGGGCGCATCGAGAGGATGACCTCGGGATTCGGCGCAAGGTAACTGCCGATCCTCGGTTTGCGGCGGGCCGCTTCGGGATAGCGGCAATACTCGCTGACGCCCACCACGCGATCCCCCAACCCCAGCGCAAAGAGGATCTCGGTGATGCTGGGGGCCGTGGAGACTAACCGGCGCGGCGCTTCGCCCGCGAAGGCAGCGGTGGCTATCAAGGCAAGGAGCAGCACGCCGCGGATGCGGAGCCGCCACGGCCGCGCGTCCGTTCGCAAATTCGCTTGTGAAAAAACTGGACCCACCTTGGCCTCCCCCTCGGGGCACTTGGATCGCGGAACGATGATCGCGCAAGGGCTCGGTAGCGCAATCCCGTTCACGCGGTGCGGCAGGTCTTCGGACTTTGAAGGCGTTGCCTGGGCACGTCCGCGTTTGTAGCGCCACGCCTGCCCAAGTGTTGCCTACTTGCCGCCGCTTCCCAACTCCCGGCCCGATGGAATTGCCAACGGAGAGAAGCCAGTGCGATCTTGCGGCGTTCGTTCCTTCTTACCGCTGCGGGGCAGCCCCGGAATCACACCGGGTTCCCTTTTCAACGCGCCCGCCCGCAAGACGGAACGCGTACCAGCACGCTTTCACGATAGCGAGTTCGCGCGGAGGGCGTCAATGCCGGGAGGGGCTGCGCGGCAATGCCACAGGCCGTGGGCGGCCGGTGCGGCGATAATGTGGATGGTGGCTCGGGGCAGTGCCGCAGCCATATCGCAGCCGCGTGCGCAACGGAGGAGACGATGGCAACAGAACGCATGGTGGAATGTGTGCCGAACTTCTCCGAGGGGCGGGACATGGATGTGATCCGCGCCATCGCGGCGGCGATTGATTCCGTGCCCGGTGTATACCTGCTCGATGAAGAGCACGACGCGGATCACCACCGCAGCGTGATGACCATGGCGGGCGAGCCGGATGCGGTTCTCGAGGCCGCGCTTCGCTCCATGGCGGTGGCGGTGGAACGAATCGATCTGAACCGCCATCATGGTGTTCATCCCCGCATCGGCGCGCTGGATGTACTGCCGTTCGTGCCCGTGGCGGGGATCTCGATGGAAGAGTGCGCGCGGTTGGCGCGTGAGGCCGCGGAACGGATCTGGAGCCGTTTTCGGGTGCCGTGCTACCTTTATGAGGCTGCTGCGCAAGGCACGGCCAGAAGAAATCTCGAAGCTGTTCGCAAGGGGCAATTCGAGCAATTGCGCGAGGCCGTGAAGGTGGATCCCGCGCGGCGGCCCGATGTGGGCGGGCCGGAATTGCACCCCACAGCAGGCGCCACCGCAGTGAGCGCGCGGAAGTTCCTGATTGCCTGGAATGTGTGGCTGCGCACGGAGGACCTTACGGTTTCACAGAGAATCGCGAAGGCCATTCGGCAATCGTCGGGCGGAGTTCCGTTCGTCAAGGCGTTGGGTTTGCCGCTCGCCAGCCGCGGGCTCACGCAGGTTTCCCTCAATCTGACCGATTTCGAAAAGACGCCTCCGCCGCCGGTTTTTGAGGCTATCGTGGCCGAGGCTGCCCGGCATAAGGTGGAGGTGCTGGGCAGTGAACTCATCGGGTTGGTTCCCCGCAGCGCCGTCAACCGGGAATTCAGGGAGAAGCTTCAGTGGATGAACTTCCGGGAAGACTCCATCCTTGAAAACAGGATCGAAGCGAAGGTTGCGCAGCGGCAAAGAGAGCAAGCGGCAACCGCATCCGCTCCCGAGCGGCACGTCGGCTATTGACCGCGCAAGCGGAGCAATTCCTGCCGGGCGCGGTACCAATCCGCTTCAGGCGAGCCACCCTGAAAGCCCCGGGCCTCCGCGTAGGAGTACGCCAAGCGGGCGATTTCTTCCTCCTGAATCGGGGGGAGAACTGTCGCGGGGGCGGGCGCTTTGGAAACCTGCGCTGTCTTGGAGGCGACGGGCGGAGCAGCTTCTTTCGCGGGAGCCGCTTTCGCAGGTGCAGCCTTTTTTACGGCCTTTCGTGCCGCCGGCTTTGCTTCGGCAGCCGTCGCGGCCGTCTTCCTGGCGGGTTTGGAACTGACCGGCGTGGTGGATTTCTCCTTGCTTGCCGCACCCGCACCTTCAACCGTCTTTGGGGCAGTGGCCTTGGCCGAGGATTTCCTGGCCTTCACTGCCTTTTCGGTCTCCTGGGGAACTGCACTCTGCGCGTCGGTGTTCGTCTTCTTGCTCATAACTCAGGTTCCACAAATATCTCAAAGATCCAGCTAGTTTTAGGGTAACAGACCGCATTCATGGTGCGAATACGAAAAGTTTGATCCACCTCATAAACGGGCATTCCCGCCGTGTTACGGTGCATCCGTTTACCGTGCGCGTGCTTACGGGTGTGTTCGATTTACGAAAACTATACGAAAAAGTGGATTAGGCTATCTTTATTGATTAACCTGATTGTTTGCTTGTGATGAATAGAGGGAGACGCTGTGCAGCGGTATGGGTTGGGGGCGCCTGATCCCGCATGAGTACCTATCGACCGCTAGGCGGGAGTGGGCAAATCTTAATGTCCTTGAACCAGACCAGATTATGATGGTGCTGCAGCGCAATATGGCCGCCCTCACGGCTGAGAAAACCGGGGACGATGGAGTACTTCGTCTTGGCTACGGCTTCGGCCAGTTTGGGGTCCTTTAGGCTGTACTCAAGCACTTTCTTACCGTTTAACCAATGTTCCACGTGATCGCCACGCACTACGATACGCCCTTCGTTGAAGCGATCGTCATGGTAGAGTTCCTTGTCGCTGGAAGCTTCGAGGAGGATGTAGAGGGAGGCCGCGCTCGACTTGGGGTTCGATTTCGGTTCGGCGTTATCGAAATCGTCGAGGACCTGGTATTCCAGCCCTACCGCGGAATGGCGCAATGCCGCAATCTGGACGAAGTAAGCGCGCGCGCCTTTGATGAGGGAGTAGCCGCACACGATCACCACCGCGATCGCCAGTACGCGCACGACGAGCAACCGGGCGAGAGGGCGACGTCTAACTAGCAAATAGATCGCCGCCACCATCCCCAGCAAGTAAAGAAACAGGCGGGGAAGTTGCTGCCGGCGGACGTCCGGGATGTTTGGTTCCGGGCGGCCCTCCGCAACCAGATACTTGACTCCCGAATTACCGCCTTTTTCAATTCGCCACGAGAACCGCAGATCGAAATCGCGATAGACGCCGGTCGTAATGATATCGCCGGAGGGTCCCGGCGTGATTGTGCGGATGTACCCGTTCTCGACGGCCCAGCCGTTATGCGGAAAATCCGGCGTATTGACGCCTTTCCACCCATTCACGGTCTCGCCATCGAAGAGGAGCACCCAGCCTTGTTCCCGCTCCGCATCGCTGAGCGCCGGCTTCGGAGCGGGGGGAGGCGCGGCCGTTTCCGCCGCCGCCACCCGGACTCCAACGACTGTGAGAAGCAGCGCAACCGCGAGCAGCGGTAACCATTGGCGACGCCCGCTTGTAGCGCGCTGGCCGTGCGAACGCGAAAACCGGTGGAGCACAGGAGCCTCCTGTTACGCTTCCGAGATGGTGACCGACGCGAGGGTGTCGCCCTGCGCGGTCGCGTTGACGATTTCCTGGCCGCTCAACACTTGGCCGAATACGGTGTGCTTGCCGTTGAGCCAGTCTGTCGCGATGTGCGTGATGAAGAACTGGCTGCCGTTCGTATTCGGGCCGGCGTTCGCCATGGAGAGCGAACCCACCTTGTGGGTGTGGGGATTTCCATCGAACTCGTCCTCGAAGCGGTAGCCGGGGCCGCCGCGGCCCGTGCCGGTGGGGTCGCCGCCTTGGATCATGAAGTCCGCGATCACTCGATGGAAGGTGGTGCCATTGTAGAAGCCTTCCTTTGCCAGGAAGACGAAATTGTTCACGGTGCGGGGTGCTTCCTTGGCGAACAATTCGCAGACGATCTGGCCTCGCGAAGTCGTGAAGGTTGCCGTGTATTTTTTCTCCGGGTCGATCGCCATCGCGGGCGCAGTGCTA
This sequence comes from Bryobacterales bacterium, assembly GCA_020853155.1. GTDB lineage: Bacteria > Acidobacteriota > Terriglobia > Bryobacterales > Bryobacteraceae > JACTMJ01. The sequence goes on along the minus strand of JADYZL010000126.1, from coordinate 2,079 downwards.
TAAGACGGTGCCAATGTTTATTCTCCTTGCGCTGCCAGGCAGCGGGTTCCAGCCGCAATGGCCGATGGTCCTAGTGTACCGGATTCATCCATGCGGGCCTTTCTCAGAACTCCAGGATCACCGGGAGCACGAGGGGACGCCGGGAAGTCTTCTTGGTGAGGAATCGCCGCAAGTCCACGCGGATCTTCTCCTGGATCACGCCCAGATCCCCTTTTTCTTCGGCCGTGGAGCCGCTCAGCGTATTTGCAACCACCTGGCGCGCTTCCTTCATGATCGAGGCGCCGTCTTCCCCTGAGATGAACCCCCGGGAGACGACTTCCGGCAACCCGTCGGAGTGGCCGCTCAAGTGATCAATGGCGATGATCGGGATCACGAAGCCGTCCTCGGAGAGGTTGCGCCGGTCCCGGATGACGAGTTCTTCCACCACTTCATCCACGGTGCCGGAATCGATGCAGATACGCCCGACAGGGACGGGTTCCGCCCGGTAGGCGCCACGCTCGTCTACTTCGAGGCAATCTCCCGTTTCCAGGATAAAGGTTCTCTCAAGCGAAGAATCCGACAGATGTGAAGCGAGTGAAGCGTGTTTCGACAATTGTCGATGTTCGCCATGGATGGGGACAAAATATCGTGGCCGCACGAGATTCAGGATCAGGCGAAGCTCCTCGGCACTCCCGTGGCCGGAGACGTGAACCGGTGGCGACATGGACCCATAGACGGTTTTCGCACCGCGACGGGAGATGTGGTTAATCATCCGGAAGATGCCCTTTTCGTTTCCCGGAATGATGCGGGCGCTCATGACGACCATATCATCGCCGCCCAACTTCAAGTGTTTGTGGCTATCCACCGCCACTCTGGCCAACGCGGACATCGGTTCCCCCTGGGTGCCGGAGGCCACCACCAGAACGCGGGAGGGTTCCGTGGTCATAATGTCCTGTGGACGCAACAAGATCCCGTCAGGAATCTCGAGCAAGCCGTGGCCGTGAGCGATCTCCAGAACCTGGTTTACGCTGCGCCCGAGAAATGCCACCTTCCGCCGGAACTCCGCCGCCACATTCAGCAAAATCTGAACCCGATGGACGGAGGAACTGAAGCACGAAACCACCACCCGGCCATCGGCCCGGTGCAGGAGTTCCTCAAACCGGGGAATGACGGATAACTCGCTTTCCGAGAACCCAGGCCGGTCGGAGTTTGTAGAATCCGACAACAGTAGGAGTACGCCCTTCTTCCCATACTCGGCAAACTTGTGGAGATCGAATGGGATGCGATCCGGGGGGGTGGGGTCCACTTTGAAATCGCCGGTATGGATGATCACTCCGAGAGGGGTGGTGATGGCCAGCGCGACAGCGCTCGGAATGGAGTGCGTGACGTGGATGAACTCCACCTTGAACGGGCCAATCTCGACGATATCTCCCGCCGAAACTTCGTGGAAGTCGGCTTCCTCTGTCATTTCGTGCTCATCCAGGCGGCGTTCCACCAGGGAGAGCGTGAACGGAGTCCCGTAGACCGGCAGCGGCAGTTTGGAGAGTAGAAAAGGGAGCCCACCGATGTGGTCTTCATGGCCGTGCGTGAGGACGACGGCGCGAACGTGCTCCCGGTTCGCAAGCAGGTACTTGAAGTCGGGAGCGACGATGTCCACTCCGAACATCTCGTCTTCCGGAAACATCATTCCGGCATCGATCACGAGGATATCGTCCCCGTAGCGCAATGCGGTGCAGTTCATTCCGAACTCACCGAGCCCTCCGAGAGGGATTACCTGAAGCTTGGCGTCTGGCATGGAGCTTAACCTCGATTATAGAAAACTCGATGGCTCCCGAACGCGCAGGTGCACAAATATCCGTGCGGTAGAGGATCATCGCGTCGGAAAGATGTGTGGGATCAGTGAGTTACATGGAGGCGTAAGGTGTGAAGATTTTGAGTTCGCACAAAAGAGAAACGGGGAGTCCCAGCCATTCCGGCGGAACTCCCCGTCACACACTACCATTGCTGGTATTCGTTTGGGAGAATCGGTTTCGACGAAAACTTTAGACCGTCAAAACCCTTTGGTTGGATCTTATGACCCTCCACGAATGAAGTCAAGTG
>JADYZL010000125.1 GCA_020853155.1 Bryobacterales bacterium | reverse complement strand
TTCTTTGGGAAGCGCGGGGACGACGTGGACGAAGTCTTCTCCTGGGAATTGCGGCACAAGCGCTATTTCGACCCGGATTTCGGGGGTGCGGTGGTGGCGGGGCGGCGCAATGTGGTGGCGAGCGCGCTCGACCTGAGCACGTTCACATTTCTCAACCAGCCCCGGCATTATTCACCGGTAGCATCGACGTTCCGGATCTCGCCGGCCACGCGCTACGGCATCTTGTGGCGCGCGGATTACGACCCCTTCTACGGACAGTTTCTGAACAGCATCACGGCGGTGGACGCCCGGTTCGGCGACTTTCTGGCGGTGATCGGCCACAACCGCGTTCGTTCCACGCCGTTGCTCGTCGACCCCGACCAGAAGCTCAGCGAGGAAGCCGCGCGCGACGTACCCAGCAGCAAGCTGCTCTCGCCGCCCGCGAACCAGCTATTGACGACGCTGGCCTGGAAGGACTCGCTCAAACGGGGCTGGAGCGCGGCGTTCAACAACTGGTACGACTTCCGTACATCGACGATTGTGACCTCCACGGGGCAGCTTACCTACAACACGGATTGCTGCGGGTTCAGCGTGCAATACCGCCGCTTCGGGTTCGCGAACCGCAGCGAAAATCAGTTTCGATTCTCCCTGACGATCGCCAACATCGGCGCGTTCGGCACGCTGAGGAAGCAGGAGCGGCTCTTCTAGCGGCGGCCGCGCGGTGGATGTGAACCGGCGGCTGGGCACGCCATCGCGATACACTGCCCATTTGCGAGCCGCAGCCTGGCCCCTTGGGCGCCACGACCCCCGACTGAAGCGGCCGAGGCATGGAGGAACCGATGAGCAACGCTGCGTTCTATACCGGGAAACGGACAGTTACGCATGGCCCGGTTCTCCCGCGGGAGCCCGGCCCCGGCGAGGTGCAGATCGCCGTTTCCCATTGCGGCGTCTGCGGAACGGATCTGCATATCTTCCACGGCAACATGGACCACCGCGTGCGCCTTCCGCAGGTGATCGGCCATGAGAGTGCCGGGACCATCCATGCGGTGGGCAGCGGCGTGGAGAGCTGGAAACCGGGAGACCGGGTGACGGTTCGCCCGCTCAACCCCTGCGGCGAGTGTCCCGCCTGCAAGGCCGGGCACAGCCATGTCTGCATGAAACTTCAGTTTCTGGGCATCGACACGCCAGGCGCGATGCAATCGCTTTGGACCGTGCCCGCGCACACGCTGCACCGTCTGCCGGATGGGCTGCGCTTCGAGGTTGGCGCGCTGATTGAACCGCTTGCCGTGGCGTGCCACGACGTGCGCTTGGGCGGCGTGGCGTCGGGGGAGTTCGCGGTGGTGCAAGGATGCGGGCCGATTGGAATGCTGGTGGCCTTGGTAGCACGCCATGCGGGGGCGCGGGTGCTGATCGCGGAGGTGAACGCCTACCGCCTCGCGTTCGCGCGCGATCTTGGGTTTGAGGCGGCGAATCCGATGGAAACCGACTTGGCGGAACTCATTGCGGAGGCGACGGGCGGCGCGGGGGCGGATGTCGTTTTCGAAGTTTCCGGCTCCGCGGCAGCCGCGGCGGCAATGACCGGGCTCGCAAGGGTGCGAGGACGCATTGTTGTGGTCGCCATCCACGCGAAACCGGTGGAAGTGGATCTTTTCCGGCTGTTCTGGCGGGAGATCGAGATGATCGGCACGCGCGTCTATGAGCCGGAGGACTTCGAGAAAGCCATCGCCCTGGCGGAAGCGGGCGCGCTGCCGCTTGAGCGCATGCTCAGCCGGGAACTGCCGCTCGACCGGCTGGCCGACGCATTCCACGAGATGGAGGGCGGCGGCGAGGCGATGAAAATTCTGATGAGGTGCGGGCAATGAGCGTTCTCGATCTTTTCCGGCTTCATGACAAAGTCGCTCTGGTGACAGGGTGCCGCCGGGGCATCGGATTCGCGATGGCCGAAGCGCTGGCGGAAGCGGGCGCGGACATCGTTGGGGTGAGCCGCAATCTGGAACCGGCGGGCTCCGCGATCGAAGCCGCCGTCACCGCACTCGGCTGCCGCTTCACGCCGTATTCCTGCGATCTTAGCGACCGTTCCGCGGTGCATGCCCTTGTGAATCAGGTGCATGAAGCGCACCCGCGGATCGACATCCTGATCAACAATGCGGGTGCGATACTGCGCACGCCGGCGGCCGATCATCCGGACGAGTATTGGGATGAAATCATGCGCACGAACCTGGACGCATCCTGGATTCTGGCGCGTGAGCTCGGCAAGCGGATGGTGGAACGCGGGGAGGGCAAGATCGTCTTCACGGCCTCCCTGCTTACGTTCCAGGGCGGCATTACGGTGCCGGGCTATGCGGCGTCGAAGGGAGCGATCGGCCAGCTTACGAAGGCGCTCTCAAACGAATGGGCGGCGCACAATGTGCAAGTGAACGCGATCGCGCCCGGATACATCGCAACCGACAATACCGCGGCGCTGCGAGCGGACCGGGACCGGGAATCCGCGATTCTCGCCCGCATTCCGGCGGGGCGCTGGGGGAACCCGCGCGACTTCAAGGGAGCGACCGTGTTTCTTGCGTCACGAGCCTCGGATTACGTGACGGGAGAGATTCTGGTGGTGGATGGGGGATGGATGGGGCGGTGAACCGGCATGCTGCGCAAAGAGCTAGAATCGAGTTGAAGACAATGAACGATTCGACGAAAGATTTTCAAGTGAGAATTGTCCGCCGTCATGCGTCCAATGAAGATCACCCGCATGAAATTGAGCCAACGTATGCGAACTACTTCTTCTGTGTACGCCTGGGCACCGACGTATTTCTTGATGTTTGTGTACTTCCACCGGACGATCTCATTGCAGCACAATCTCCAGATGCGAGCGGAGGTGAGATTCGAATTGTGACAATTGAGCGCTTTGTGATGGGGCTTAATGCGTTCCAGCAACTTGCCGAGCAGGTGAAGGAACTCGCGCAGAAACTAACCGAGCAGAACTTACTGCCGGTTGAACCTGTCGTTAAGACTACGAATTAGGGCTGGCAATGTATGCATTTGAATGCGAGGACCATTCCGGACACGCCGTTACAGTATAGAAGGAGAGAGTACGCACCATCCTCTGCCACACGGAATTCTCGCGTCCGCAGAACGGCAAGCTCAGGCTCAGCGGCACATCGCACCCGCGTCACGAACCCCGCGATCCTCCATATGGCACAAGTTTCCGTGCCCGAGATCTCCAAGGGCTTGAAACCCAGCGATCAACTGCACATTCTCTTCAATCGGCTGCAAGAAGTGCTATCCCGGAACCCCAACGTCGGGAAGGCGGCGCTATCCATAGTCGAGGGTATGATCTCGGGGGAGGTTTACTTACGTAACTTTTCGCGAGAGTCACGATATGAGATCTACCGCATGGAATCGGCGACGATCTCCCAGTTTCCGGCCGTGGAACTGAACCTAGTTGTCCTGCCCCTCGTTGGGAAGGAGTAAAGTGCCAACGGCTGGGGAGCACCTGGAGAAGGCGCGGTGCGCCGAGGAACTGGCGTTCCGGCTGAATGGAAGTGTGGAACGGGAACGCGATTGGATCATCACCTTGATGTTTTATGCTGCGGTTCATTGCGTGGAAGCGTATTTTGCTGGTTGCAACCCGCCCGTTCACAGCCGTAACCACAATGAGCGAAAGCTTCAGATCGACCAAAACGTACAGCTTCGAACGATGGCGAACGCCTATCGCGATCTGGAGAACTTCTCCACAATTGCGCGTTACAGATACTGGAGTTTCTCCGACCAGGACCTCAATGAGGCGTTTCAGGCGCTCCGGCAGATTCAAGCGCGGTGCCGCTAAGGGTGAGTTCCGCAAACCCGATATCGCGGCGAGTGTTCGCATTCAGAGCCTGAATCGGCATTCTCCGCAGGTGTACAATGAAGTTGGCCGCTCTTCTCAGGAGTGGCATCAGCGACTGGGCGATTCGGTCTGGGACCCGATGGCCCTTCAGACGGTTCTTTCACCGTTGCCGCATCAGCCGCTAACCTGGGGTTCTCCAACCGTATGGGAGTTCTTAGCATCATGCGCATTCTCCGTGGTCTCGCTATTGTTGCCGCTTCCGCGTGCCTGACGCTTGCCGCCAGCGCCGCTTCTCATGAATCTCACGCCACCGCACCGATGCCCACGACGCTGACGGGCACGTACATGGAGGCGCGCACGGCCGATGTCTATATCGGCGAGTGTTTCCGCAATTCCGAAGTGGGTCTAGTGGGCGATCTTGGCGTGATGGGCTGGAATGTGGCCAAGGGCGCCTTCGACGGAGTGAACCTCGACGGCCTCTCCGTGATCGCGGTGGTGCGGGCCAGCAGCACGATCGGCAATATCCATCAGAATTACCTGCCCTCGAAGGCGGTGCTGGTGGTGGATGCCAAGGCGAATGCCATGCAGCGCATTGCGCTTGAGAACCTGGCGAGAAAGCTGGGCGGCGCACTGGTGAGCGATGTGGTGGCCGTGAACGTGGAGCCGATCGCGATGGCGTTCGAACGTGGCGACGTCCACAGCCGGGAAGGGTTCCTGAAGGCGGGCACGCTCGTGAACTTGCAGACGCGCGCCATCGAGAGAGCGGACAAGATCTGCTCTCACGAAAATACTGTGTACGACCCGATGGCCAGCGGGGTGGACCACGCGATGCCCGCGTATACGATCGCGAATACGTTTACGGGCAAGGGACTCGACACCACCTGGAGCAGCCCCTATAAGCTCAGCGCCTTCGTGGGCACCTTCGCCGTGAATGACGGCGGGATGCTGATCTCGCACAACGAATAGGGCAGGCAGGAACCTGAGTGGGGGAGCGGCT
>JADYZL010000124.1 GCA_020853155.1 Bryobacterales bacterium | reverse complement strand
TACTCCCGGATCTGCTGCCAGTTCGAATGAATCGAGCGCGCGAGAAATAGAATGATCAGGATCGGAAGAAGATACTTGAGCGCGGTCTTGAGGTGACGGATCATCGGCGGCGCCCCATCTTCTCGCGGAACGGGCGGCGTACACTCACGCGCACCCCGTTAATCCCGCACCCTTTCAATCGAATAAAAGGCGTTGTTGAATTCCCCCGTCGTCACGATCATTTCCGCCACCCAGCCGAAGCAAAACGAGCAGAAGGAAGTGACGAACAACGTGGCGCACGCAAGCGCCCAGAGCAGGTTGCCGCCCGTAGCCGCACAACCGAGGCCGGCCAGCAGAGCGAGCACCAGCAGGCCCGTCGCCGGAAAACCGAACGCATGCGCCGGCCGGTCCGAGAACTTCGTCAGCAGCAGCACTGTGAACAAGTCGAAAAAGCCCTTGAACAGGCGGAGGAACCCATACTTCGATTTCCCGAACTGGCGCTTGTGGTGCGTCACGACAATCTCGGCGAAGCGGAAGCCGTGGGCATGCGCGAGGATGGGCATGAAGCGGTGCATTTCGCCATGCAGGCGCAGCGCCTGCGTTACCTCCCGGCGGTAGCACTTGAAGCCGCAATTCACGTCGTGAACGCGCAGCCCCGTGGTCGCGGAAACCACGCGGTTGAAGATCCGCGAGGGCAGCACCTTCGATGCCGGGTCGTGTCGCCGCTTCTTCCAGCCGGAGACAAGGTCATAGCCTTCGTTGAGCTTGGCCAGGAAGCGCGGAATCTCGGCCGGGTCGTCCTGCAAATCCCCGTCCATTGTAAAAACGATGTCGCCACGAATCAGGTTGAAGCCTGCCTTGAGCGCCGCCGTTTTGCCAAAATTCCGCCGGAATTTCACGATCCGCACTACACCGGGCGAATAGATGCGCTCGAGCGCGGCCCAGGTATCGTCGGTGGAGCCATCGTCGATAAACACGATCTCGTGCGGATACGCAGCCAGTTGCGCGCGCACCCGCGAGGCAAGCTCCGCCACCGTGTCGCGCTCGTTCTTCACCGGAACCACTACGCTGATGAAGGGCCGTTCCACGCCGGATTCAGCGGCATCACGCACGCCGCCCTCGGGTTCTCCACCCCGGCCCTCGGGCGCCGATTCGGGTTGGTGGTCGTGCTGCACCGGCCTCTATCCTATCGGGGTTCGTCCTGCCTATTGCTTCTTGCCTTGATTAGCCACGGCGTTGGCCGCGGCGGCCACCTTCTCCGGGTCACCCAGATAGTAGCTCTTGATTGGCTTCAGATCCGCGTCCAGTTCGTACACCAGCGGAATCCCGGTGGGGATATTCAGCTCCACGATGGCCTCATCGGAAATACCATCGAGGTACTTCACGAGCGCCCGCAGGCTGTTGCCGTGCGCGGCCACCAGCACCCGCTTTCCGGATTTCACCATCGGGGCGATCTCTTCATGCCACAGCGGCAGGAACCGTGCCACCGTATCCTTTAGGCATTCGGTGAGCGGGAGTTCGTCCTTGCTTAGATCCGCATAGCGGGGGTCGAGGCCTGGGTAGCGCTCATCGGTCAATTCCAGCGCCGGGGGAGGCGTGTCGTAACTGCGCCGCCAGATCTTCACTTGCTCATCACCGAACTTGGCCGCCGTCTCGGCTTTGTTCAGCCCTTGCAGCGCGCCGTAATGCCGCTCGTTCAATCGCCACCGCCGGTGGACGGGAATCCACATCAAATCCATCTCATCGAGCACCATCCAGAGCGTCCGGATGGCGCGCTTCAGCACGGAGGTATAGGCAACGTCGAATGTGAAGCCATCCGCCTTCAACTGGCGGCCTCCCTCGGCGGCCTCCACGCGGCCTTTGTCGGAAAGATCCACATCCTTCCAGCCCGTGAACCGGTTCTCTTTGTTCCATTGGCTTTCGCCGTGGCGAATGAGCACGAGTTTATACATAATGGCTTCCTGAATCTGAAATGGCGGTCGGTCGGGCGCGGTTCGCGCGAAGCGCCGCCTCCGGTTTGCCGTCTGACGTATTCGCAGGCAAAGGATCAGTATACGTTAGGCCGCGCCGTCCGCCCATGTTTGGGCAGCCGCCGTTCCCACGAATACGGTCCCCCATCCGGTGCGCCCTTCGAGCCGGGCGTATTTCCGGTGCGGGGTTCCATCTTCGGGAAGAATCGTGGCCTTCGCGCAAGGCCCCCATCCGCAACTAGGCGTCGCCGAGCGCGTCCATCTGGCTCAGCAGGGTTTCGATGCGAGACTTCACTTCTTCGCGATCGCCGCGCAGCGAATCAAGCTCGCGCTTCGTTTCCGCGGCCTGCTGACGGGCGTTCGAGAGTTCGCTTTCGAGCGCTTGCTTTTCGGCGAGGAGTTGCGATTTCTCGCTCAGGAGGGCTTGCTTCTCCGAGCGGAGACTGGTGACCAGTTGCACCGCCCGGAGAATGCGTTCTTCAAGGTGTAGGAGAGCGTCGGTATCGGGTGCCGCGACGGCTGCTTGCTGGGCGTTCATGCGTCCTATTCTACTGCGTTTGCCGTCGCGTTCCGTTGTCTCTGGCGTGTTTTCCTACGCGGATGCCGCTTTTTTCGCCGCAGCCACCAGGTCCCCGAAT
>JADYZL010000123.1 GCA_020853155.1 Bryobacterales bacterium | reverse complement strand
CGGCCGCCATTCCCGCGCCATCCCACGCAGATACTCGTCAAGCTGCCGGTTGTGCAAATCGACCGATCGGACATCCACCGCCACGGCCTCCACCCCCAGCTTTCGGAGGATCTCCCCCGCCTCCGCCGCGCCATTGAAGAGTGGTTCAAACGATTGGCTGCGCGGGTTCCAACTCGCGAGGGATTTGCTCCCGCGTAGCACCACCCGCCCGGGCCGCCGCGTATCGCGGATCGCGAGTTCCGAGATCACCGCTCCCTCGAACGGAGTGGTCCCGGAAACCAGCACGGTCCTTCCAGCGGGAATCGCCCGCGCAATCTCCACCGCGACGGAAAGCGTCTTTCGCGGCGGCTGCAAGATAGCGAGTGACACGGCCACCGCCACGGCCATCCCAAGCACCGCCCCGCGCCGCGCCCGCCCCACGGGCGCACGCTGCGCCAGTTCGTGGAAACCGAGCGCCGCGAAGCACACGATTCCCGGCATCATCATCACCAGATGGCGGGTTTCCCACACCGCCACGCCGATTCGCGGCAGAAGGCTCGCGGGAATCATCGCAGCAAACGCCATCCAGAGCGCGTCTTCCCGGAACCTCCGCCAGAACGCCACCAAGCCGAAAATCGCCAGCGCGCACACCACGGGCCCCATCGACCACCAGAACCATTCCGGCAGCGTCAGCAGGCGCTGCCACGGTCTCGGCGCATAACCGCCGTAAACCCTCACCTTCTGGTGCAGCGCATCTGGAGCCAGGGCATACCACGGGCCTGCCATCGCTACTACCATGGCCGCCGATAGCCATAGCCATCGTTCGCGCAGCGTCTCCCATCGCCGAGAGAGAAGAATCGCCCCCGGCGGCAGCAGCGCCAGCGCGAGCGCGCTTCCCTTCGTCAGCACCGCCAACCCGCTCCAGAAGCCGAACTGCAAACTGCGCCGGGAAAAGGCGATCACGGCGAACACGGTCATCAGCGTGAGCAGCATCTCCGCCATGAAGGTTTCCGTGTCCCGGCGCACAACCGGCAGCAGGAGCCACGCCACGCCGCTCCCGAACGCTAGCGGAAACGGCAGCCGTTGTGCGCACACCCAGGTAATCGTCGTGGCGATGCCACTAGCGAGTAAGGCCAGAAGCACCAGCGCCGAAGCATAGGAAACCGGCGCCGCGAGAAACCATGCCCCTGCGAACGCCGCGAACAACGGCGGATAATGCCCCAGCGCGATCCTCGGATAGTGCGCATAGTAGCGCTCCGCATAGCGAAGCGGGTGCTCGCCCATTCCAGAGACGAAGTAGTCGCGCGCCATCAACCCATTCAGAAAATGCGAAGCTTCATCCGGCTCGGTAGTCCACGGCCGCTCAAACGCGCCGTCGGCCCACTGCAGCGCGACCGCCAGCCCCATATACAGACACAGACACAGGAATAATCGCGGCCAACTCATCGTCGCCTTCACTCACCGCCACACCCCGCTCCGCCGGGCACTTCGCGAGTATACACGCTCCCGCTCCCATCCCGCCGCCCCTCGTTCACCCGCGAACGGCAAGAAGAATTCGCGTCGCATCCAGCGCGCATTTCCCGGCAGCCGATTCGATATACTCCCGGTCATGGAACACGATGACAGCGCGACCTTCCCGTACACCCCCGGAACCAACGGGATGGTGGAGCTCGAGCACACGGACGACACCGTACTCGCCCGGAGAGACCTGTTGAAGGGCGGCGGCACCGTCGCGGGCTTCCTCGCCGCGGCAAACCAGGCCGCGGCTCAACAAGCGCCCGCTCCCGTAATGATGCCGGAAGCCAAAGCGGGTCCGCGGCTTCCCTTGGCCCGCTTCGGGAAACACCGCATCACGCGGTTGATCGCCGGCGCGAATCCCATCTACGGCTATTCGCATTTCAACTACGTATTCTCCGCCACGATGGGGGAATACCACACCACAGAGCGCGTGCTGGCATTCCTGAAGCAATTGGAACGGGCGGGCTTGAACACCTGGCAAGCCAGTTGGAGCGAGCGGCTGGAAGCCGACTGGACAAGATACAAAGAGCAGGGCGGCAAGATGCAATTGCTCGTGCTCTCAAGGCCGGATTTCAACGAGCATCCGGAGATGGCGGCACGCGCCGCGAAACTCAACCCGATGGGCATCGCGCAGCATGGCGGGGCCACTAACCGGCTGTGGGATGCGGGACAGTTCGATAAGTCGAAGGACTATCTGAAGCGCGTCCGCGATACGGGCGTAATGGTCGGTCTTTCCGGTCATAATCCGGCGGAGATTGAGTACGCCGAAGAAAAGGGTTGGGACGTGGATTACTACATGGCCTCCCTCTATTACCTGATTCGCCCCCGGGCGGTCTTCGAGAAAATGCTCGGAGAACTGCCGCTCGGAGAGATCTACCTGCCGTCGGATGTTCCGAAGATGCTGGCCACCGTGCGGCAAACGAAAAAGCCTTGCCTGGTTTACAAGGTGCTGGCCGCGGGAAGAACCGTGAACTCTCCGAAACAGGTGAAAGAGCGCATGGCCGTGGCCCTCGACGGCATCAAGCCCGACGACGCGATGATCATCGGGATGTACCAGCGCTACAACGATCAAATCGGGCAAACGGCGCAGTTCGTACGGGAGATTCTGCAGGCCTGAGCGCCGTGCATCCGTCCGGCCCTGGCAAAGCCGCTTCCCCGCGAGGCCGTGTGGGGGATTGCCCCCACTCGAGTTTCCCTGCCGCTGCCACCCGCCGGTTGGAACCATCCGGAGCTTCACCCCGCCGTCTTCTCTTCCCCCCGGTCGAACCATCCGTAAATGGCAGGCAGCACGAGCAGCGTCAGCAGCGTCGAGGTCACAAGGCCCCCAATCACCACGGTGGCCAGCGGCTTCTGCACTTCCGCCCCCGCGCCCGTCGAGAGCGCCATCGGCAGGAAGCCCAAGCTCGCGACCATCGCCGTCATCAGCACGGGCCGCAACCGCACCTCGCCCGCATGAAACGCGGCTTCCTCCGCACCCATTCCCTCCTCCCGTAGCTGGCGTATGCAGGTTACGAGCACCAGCCCATTGAGCACCGCCACGCCGAACAGTGCAATGAAGCCCACCGCCGCCGAGATGCTGAACGGCATTCCCCGCAGCGCCAATGCCAGAATTCCCCCGGTCGCGGCCACCGGCACGTTGAGAAAAATCAGCAGCGCCGGCCGCGCGGAACTGAACGTCATGTAGAGAAGCAGGAAGATCACGAAGAAGGCGAGCGGAACCGCAACCTCAAGCCGCGCGGAGGCTTCCTCCAGGTTCCGGAACTGCCCTCCCCATACTATCCAGTAGCCCGGCGGGAGCTTGACGTCCCGCGCGATCGCCCTTTCCGCGTCGGCCACGAAGCTGGCGATATCCCGCCCGCGCACATTCGTTTCCACGGAAATCATCCGGTGGATGTTCTCGCGGCTAATCTGCGCCGGGCCCTGCTCCACCCAGATTTCCGCCAATTGGCTCAAAGGCAGCAGCCGCCCCTGCGGATCCGCTACCTTGATATTCCGAATTCGCTCGATGTTGGCCCGGTCGCTCTCCTGGAAGCGCACTTGCAACGCGAAGCGCCGTTGCCCCTCCATCACCTGGCCTACGGTCTTGCCGCCCATGGCCTCCACGGCGTCGAGCACTTGCGAAGCGTTCACGCCGTAACGGGCGATCGCCGGCCGGTCGATCCGGATCCGCAAATAAGGGAGCCCCGCCACTTGCTCCGCCTTCGTGTCGGCCGCGCCCTCCACCCTCGAAATGGCGCGGACAATCTCATCGGACTTCCGCTTGAGCAGGTCCAGATCCTCCCCGTAGAGTTGAATCGCGATATCGCTGCGCACGCCCGCGATCAACTCCTGCATCCTCAGTTCGATCGGTTGCGAATAGCTGAACAGGTTGCCGGGCACGGAGGCTTCGAGCGCTTCATTCATCCTCCCGATCAGTTCCTCGAGCGTCTTCGCGGACGTCCACTCCTCGTGCGGCCGAAGCATCACGTAGATGTCGCTGATCTCCACTCCCATCGGGTCCGTGGGGATCTCCGCCTGGCCCGTTCTCGAAACCACAGTGGTCACTTCCGGGAACTTCTTCAGCGCCTTCTCAATCAGCGTCGTGCTTGCGACGGATTCACTCAGCGCCACGCTTGGCAGCCGCCACGCCTGAATGGCCAGGCTTCCTTCGTCAAGCCGCGGAATAAACTCCCTCCCCATCCCGACGGCCGCCAACCCGCCAAGAACCAGACTCATCCCCGCAGCCATCGCCACCAGGCCGGGGTGATTGAGCGCGGTGCGAAGCGCCGGCAGATAGAACCGCTTTGCCGCCCTCACCAACCATGTCTCCTTTTCCTCCCTGACGTTGCGCAGGAAGAAGGAGGCCAACACCGGAATCACCGTCATTGAGAGCACCAGCGCCCCCAGCAACGCGAAGATCACCGTCAGCGCCATTGGACGGAACATCTTGCCCTCCACGCCGGCCAGCGTCAGGATCGGCAGGTAGGCCGCCACAATAATCAGTCCGCCGAACAGGGCCGCTCGCAGCACCTCCGCCGATGCCGTGGACACCACCTCGGTGCTCTCGGCTCTCGTCAGCGTCCGCTTCATCTCGCGCGCCCTCTCGCTCAAGCGGCGCACCGCGTTCTCCACGATGATCACGGCCCCATCCACAATCAGCCCGAAGTCAATCGCTCCCAGGCTCATCAGGTTTCCCGAAATGTCCGCGTACGACATGCTCGTAAAGGCGATCAGCATCGACAGCGGGATCGCCGACGCAACGATCAACCCGGCCCGCACATTCCCCAGCATCAGGAAGAGCACCACCACTACGAGCACGCCCCCTTCCGTCAGGTTCCGAACCACCGTCCTGATGGTGCGGTGTACCAGATCCGTCCGGTCGTAATACGTGTCCAGCGTCACGCCCTGCGGAAGCGTGGTCTTGATCTCGTCGAGCTTCGCTCTCACCTGCGCGGCGACGGTGCGGGAGTTTCCTCCGATCAGCATCATCACCACACCGGTGACGATCTCCCCTCTGCCGTCCCGCGTCACCGCGCCCTGGCGCACCATTGGCGCGAACGCCACCTTCGCGACATTCCTCACGTATACCGGCGTTCCGCCCTTCGCCGAAACCACGATGTTCTCGATATCTTCCAGGCTGGCGACAAGCCCTTCTCCCCGGATGACCTGCTGCTCCTGGTTGTGCTCGATATACGCCCCTCCCGTGGAGAAATTGTTCTTCTCGATCGCCTGCATGACATCCTGCAGCGACAATCCATATCCGACAAGTTTGTCCGACTCAAGCTGTGCTTCGTATGTCTTCACCTCGCCGCCGTAAGTATTCACCTCCACCACGCCGGGCACGGTTCGCAGCTTCAAGGCGATATCCCAGTCGAGAATGGAGCGCAGTTCCATCGCGGAGTGCCCCTCGCCCCTCACCTCAAACTGGTAGATCTCTCCAAGCCCCGTGGAAATCGGCCCCATCTCCGGCGCTCCAAATCCAGGTGGAATGGCTTCCGAGGCCTGCGGGAGCCTCTCCATCACCAGGCGCCGGGCGAAGTAAATGTCGAGGTCCTCATCGAAGAAGACATACACTACCGATAGCCCGAACCGGGAGACGGACCGGATCTCCTTGATCCCCGGCAGGCCGCTCATCGAAGCTTCCACCGGAAACGTGATGAACTGCTCCACCTCGAGCGGACCCAGCCCCGGCGCTCGCGTGATCAGCAGCACCTGGTTCGGCGTAATGTCCGGCACCGCGTCGATCGGCAAATCCCGCAGGCTGTAAAGGCCCGCGCCCGCTGCCAGCACGGCCAGCATTAGGATCAGCAGGCGGTTTCGCAGAGAGAACTCGATGATCTTCCGCATCGTCTATTCCTCGCCGCCGATCTCGTCCCGCAGCAGGATCGCTTTCAGATAGAAGCTGCCGTGCGTCACCACGGTCTCTCCTTCTTTCAACCCGGAAAGCACCTCCACCCAGTCGCCGTTCTGCACGCCCAGCCGCACCTTCACCTGGCGGTACAAGTCCCCACCCGCAGGCACGAAAACCACCGGCTCGTTCTCGATGTTCTGAATCGCCTCGGCGGGAACCGTCACCGCGGAGCGCGTCATCGGCGTCGGCAGTTGAATCGAGGCGAACATGTCGAGCTTCAGCCGCCCATCGGGATTCGCGGCCTCGCACCTCGCGCGCGACGTCCTCGTCTTGGGGTCGAGAAAATCGCTGATGTAGGTGATCTTGCCCGTGAACGCTTCTCCAGGGAACGAATCCACGCCGATCCGCGCCTGCTGCCCCACCCGCACCTGCGCGATGTCCTTCTCGTAGACGTCCGCCTGGATCCAGACCGTCGAGAGATCCGCGATCGTCATCAGGTCGCTCGTTGAATCCACCACCTCGCCTGGCGAAACGTTGTACTGGATCACCACGCCCGTGAACGGCGCGCGGATCACCGAATGCGAAGCCTCGCGATGATACCCGGAGCCCGCGTCTTCGAGCTTGTCAATGTCCGCGTCGCTGAGCCCGAAGCGGTGCAGCTTCTCATCGATAATGGCCGCTTCCGCCTGCCGCGTGGAGATGGCCGCGAGGCTGTTGTTGTATTCGGCCGTCCGCCGGTCAAGCTCCGCCTGGGCCAGCGCGCCCGCGTTCACCAGGTTCTGCGCCCGCTCTAGCGCCCGTTTTGCCACTTGAGAATCGGCCCGCGCCTTCTCGAGCGCCGCCACGCTCACCACATACTGCCCGGCGAGCTCGCCGAGCGCGATATTGTCGTATTCGAGCAGCGGCTGCCCAGCCGAAACATGGTCTCCCAGGCTCACCAGGGCCCGTTCGATGCGCCCGTTCGCAAGCGGCCGGATGTGCGCCACCCGAGTCTCGTTCGGGCCCACCGTCCCCGTGGCCTGAATGGTTGCAACCACGGGCTGGATCTTCGCTTGCGCCGTCTCAAACTTGACGTTATCGAGCGCCGCCCTGGAAGCTTCCACAATGTCCGCCGGGTGCGCCTCCCGCACGGCAACCGGCGCTTCCGCCGCTGCCCGGGGGGTGCGATCCTTCTGAAAGAAAATACCGGCCAGAAATGCCGCGGCCGCCACCGCCGCGATGAGGAAAAGCAGGCTCCCTGAGAGCTTCTGGGTCTTCGTGTTCGGCTGCATCGTTTGTTCTTCCATTTCCGCTTCTCCTAAAAAACCGGCGCCCCGATGGCCCGCTCGAGATCCGCCAGCGAAAGATAGGCTTCCCGCAACACCTCGGTGTAGGCTCTCTGCGTCTCGATCAGCCGCCCCTGTTCGTTGATCACGTCGAGCAGGCGCAATTCGCCGGCATCGTACGCCGTCCGAAGAGTCGCGACGTTCTCCTGCGCTTGCTTCAGCACGTCCTCATCGAAGATTCGAACCGCCCTCATCGCCGCGCCGTAGCGGCTGTATGCATTCGCCACATCCCGGCGAACCGTTTGCTCCAGATAACTCCTTCGCAGCCTCGCCGCGTTCCGCCGCGCGATGGCCGCCTGGATATTGCCCTGGTTCCGGTTTCGCACCGGCAACTGGATGCTCAAGCCGACGCTCAGCGTGTTGTCCGTGGTGCGAATGGCTTCGAGCGCGCTTCCCGTCCCGGAAAGGCCGAACTGGTCGAAGCGCGCGGCACTCTGGGTGTAGCGGCCCGTTGCGGTCACATCCGGCGTGGCATCCGCCTTCGCCAGGCGGATCTCGCTGTCGCCGAGCTCCTCCTCACAGGCGGCAGCCGCAAGGTCTGGCCGCTTCCCGAGCGCCATCGCGATCGCTTCCGCCTCCGTGATCGAGATCGCCGGGGTTGCCAAGCTTCCTTTTAAGCGCAGGGGCTCGGCCGCAGCCATCCCCGCCAGCAGCTTCAAATCCGCCACCGCCTGCCGCGCCTGGCTTTCGAAGCGAAGACGGTCCGCCTGCATCCGCCCCACCTCCACCTTCAGCATCCCCGGCTCCAGACGCGCCGCCTCGCCCTGCCGGTAACGCGCCTCCGCGATCTCAAGGCTGTGCTGGTTCAGCTTGAGGAGCGAATCCGCGATCTCGAAGTTCCGGCCCGCCGCAAGCGCCTCCGCGAATCGTTGCTCAATTTCCGCGCGGATCTGCCGCTCCCGCTCCCGCACCTCAGTCTCCGCAAGCCGCTCCCCGATGCCCGCCCTCTCGAGCCTTCGCGTTCGCTTGCCCCCCCTCTCGAAAACGTGCGAGTAGCCCACGCTGAATTCCCGTTCCCCGGGGCTGCCGAGCACCGCCCCGTTCGCCGCGTTCACATCCAGTGTGGGATTTGGCTTCAACCCGGCTTGCACGCCGAGGCCCCTTGTCTCGTCGAGCATCTGTCTCACGGCAAGATACCCGTCGTTCCGTTCGAGAGCCATCGCGGCCAGTTCCCGCGCGCTCATCCCGTTTACCGGGTCCAGGTAGACGCCGGCGCCCGTTTGTTCCCCACTGGTTGCGCTCTGGCCTCGCGCCGCGGTGGCAGGCGCGCCCAGTAAAATCGGGGCGGTCGGCGGGCACACCAGGATTGCGGCCGCCGAGATGCCCACAAGGCTTCGTATCATCTGCTTTTCACTCCGGATTGCGAGGGGTTCACCGGCGCGCGCCGGTGGTCTTCAGGCCGCGAGAGGACGTACGGCCAGGCACGCTGAACCAAGTGCCGGCGCGGTCTCGTCTGGCAACGAAAGGGTCGCTGAAATCAGCAGCGCAGTGGGGAGAGAAGAGGCGGCGTCAGAGAGAGCGCAGCCGGGTAAGGGCGCATGCTCCCGGCCAGAGGCTCGGCAGGGCATGGCGCGGCTGCCGCCGGAAGAAGCGCTGCATCGGGTGAAGCGGTGTGATGGGGGTTCGCGCTCCGCGTGCCGCCGCGCTCGAACGTGGCGTCACTCGAAATCGGAATATCCATGCACGGACCGCAGTCTCCGGCCTCCAACTGAGCGCCGCCATGCCCCGCCGCTGGCAGGCAGCACGCCGCGGCAGGCACCTCGATCGCCGTGTGCCCGTCGGCCATGCACACCACTCCGGCCCAGGCGGCCGGGGAAACCACCAGCATCAGCACGCTGATAAAAATACGCAAACACATCGGCGAACGCGAACCCAGTCCCCAGCGTATCATGCATGAAAAGAACGCAGCGAAGCACCGTTCCCACTGTCGGAGGAACGTGAGACGTTCCTATGAGAGCGAAGCAGAAAGTTCCCACGAATGGTGGACGCTGAAGGAGTGTTGAACAACGAAGGGGAGCTTTCCTTGAGCCAGAAGTAGCGGCAGCGTCTGAAGGTGCTGCATGAGGCGGATAAGGGGTACAGCGCTGAGCCAGGTTTGGCTCAGGGTGGCGGTGGGCGATGGGGCTTTGGGCGATGCGGGCGATGGGCGGGAGCGGCCTGGGCGGCGACGTTTGCCGAAAGGAGGCGTTTGTTCTCGTGGACGGCCGGGTGGCTCTCGGCGTGGCTCGGCGTGGGCGGGGCGGGATGCGGTATTTCCGGATTGATCGAAAATTCCGCAGTACGGCTGGGGGTAGGCTGCATCGGTGGATCTTGCTGATTCTCTATGATGTTAGCGGTGGATTGGGGGTGGGGCGTTTTGTCCGGATTTTCCGGATTCGATCCGTACACCGGGAACATGGAATCGGAGGGGATGCGTTCGGCGGAGGCCGGGGCGATCTCGCTTCTGGGCATGGTATTGGCTTGTGGGGCGGATGCGGATTCGGTTGGGGCGGGCGTCGTCGTGCGCGAGGCGGTGGCGTTCACGATCATCGGGCCGGCGGGCCTGGGGTTAGGGATCGATTCCACGTGGTTGGTGCTGTGCGGATGCGGGGCGGGAGCGGGTCCGGCTTGCGGGTGCTCGCCGGGCTGTTGGTCTTTTTCGCTTTCCCAGGGGGCGAGCGGTGCGGGGGTGGCGGGGAGGGGTTCGAGGAGCCAGTCGGACTTGCCTTTGCGCGAGAGGATGGATTTCGAGGCGCGGTAGCGGAGGGCGGCGGGAAGGGATTCGTCGCGCTGGATGGCGTCGAGGAGCATGCGGGCGTAGGCGTCCGCGGTGTGGAAGCCGCTGAGGATGTCGCGGCGGTGGGACTCGCGGGAGGATTCGACGGCGTCGCGGAACTCCGGGTGCTTCCGCCATTTTTCGTAGCACGAGCGGCAAATCCCGATGAGGATGCAGGTGTCGGTGATTGATTCGCCCTGGGCGAGGTAGCGGAGGAAATCGGTTTGGCGCTGTTCGCGGGCGCGTTCGTTGGATCGTTTCCTGAATTCGATTGGTTTCGGGTTGGTGGACTTCATGATCACCGTCTCCTCTTGGCTGGTTGAGAGTGGGCCGGATGGCCCTGGATTCGCACTACGGAGAGATTGTACGGATGGGGGAACGAAGATTCGCGTGGGTTCGGCGCTATGTGGTTGCCTGCAGGGAAGATGCTTTTTCGCAAGTGGCGTCATTCGCTTTGGGGATGGATTCGTTTTGGGGCGGAATGACAAGAGCGGCGCACGGGCACTGGGCTACGGATCGGGATGCTCCCGGCGTGGCCGCGCCGGAGTCGCGCCCGCAAATGGGCGGTCGCTCCATGGACTCGCTGGCGCGAGGCTATTTGGTTTGGGCGTTCGATGCCGGGTGTTCCCACACCCGGCTGGCTTATGGCGCCCTTTCGGCTCTTGGCGGCGATGCGGGCGTGCGGGTGCTGCGTTCTGTAAGACTTTTGATCTCCGGATTCGGGATGAGCCTATTTGTGCCTCCGTTTGATGATAGTGGCGGGGTTTGTGGATTCGTTCGCCGTCGGTGGCGCTGGAAGGGTGGATGCGGGTATTGGCTGCTTCGGGTGCGCGACATAAAAGTGGAGATCAAGCCGCCCGGCGGGCCTCCCAGTAGTCTTCGAAGCGGCCGTTGAGATGGGAGCAGCGCAAGGCGAGGATGGCATTGGCGCCATCGACAGTCCAGAACAT
>JADYZL010000122.1 GCA_020853155.1 Bryobacterales bacterium | reverse complement strand
TCATGTTGCTTACGCGTGCCGTCTTCGTACTATCGGCTCTGTTATCCCTCAGCGGTTTAGCGGCCGCACAGGTTCTTTATGGATCCGTGGTTGGGAATGTGACGGATCCATCCGCCGCAGCCATTCCCGGTGCGACGATTCGACTCACTAACAATCGGACGGGAATTGCCAGCCAGGGAACCGCCGATAGCTCCGGCGGCTTTCTCTTCAACAACGTGCAATCCGGCAGCTACTCTCTGGAATGCGCGGCGGAAGGCTTCAATGGGTTCCGCAGAGAATCCATCGAAGTGCCCAGCAACGAAGTGGTTCGTGTGGACGTTTCGCTCCAGCTTGGCGAAGTCTCCGAAACTGTGGTTGTCACTGGCGAAAGTCCTATCTTACAAACGGACCGCTCAGACGTTCGTAAGGAAATGACTTCGCAAGACCTCAACAACCTTCCGGTTCCGGGCTATCGAAATTTCCAGTCGCTCATGGGCTTGGTGCCGGGCGTCACTCCGCCCGTGGACTCGAACTCTATCGCGGGCAATCCAGCGGGCTCGATGGTGGCAAACGTCAACGGGGCGAGCAACAGCAACAACAACACCCGCGTCGACGGCGCGAGCAACACCTACCTCTGGCTGCCGCATCTCACCGCCTACGTGCCGCCCCTCGAATCCATCGGTTCCGTGAATATCGTGACGAACAGCTACGACGCGGAGCAGGGTTTGGCGGCGGGGCCATCGTGAGTGTCGAAACTCGCAGCGGCACCAACGAATTCCATGGCAGCGCGTTCAATTTCCATACCAACAGCCGTCTCCGCGCACGGAATGTGTTCAATACATCCGCGGCGACTCTGCCGAAAAACATCATCAATCAGTTCGGTGGCACACTGGGCGGACCCATTGTCCGCAGCAAGCTCTTTTTCTTCGCCAGCTACGAAGGCATGCTGCAGCGGCAGAGCTTCAGCCGGCTGGTGACCATCCCCACGGAGCGGCATCGCACCGGCGACTTCGCGGATACGCCGACGCAGATCTACGACCCGCTCAGCGGCGCGGTGAATGGAACCGGGCGCAAGGCGTTCGCGGGCCAGGCGATCCCGGTTTCCCGCATCAGCCCCATCGCCGCACAGATCCTCGGCCTGCTGCCCGCGACCAGTTTCGACCGGTTCTCCCAGAACTACTTCGCGGCGGCGCCGATGAAGATCAACCGCAACAACTGGGATGGCAAGATCAACTGGAACGTCTCCGATTCCACGAATGTGTTCGGCCGCTACGCGTTGTTTGATTACAGCACCTACGACCCGTTCACTCTGGGCGAGGCCGGCGGCCGCGGCGTCGCTTCCGGATTCCCCGGCAACGATACGGGAACCATCCATAGCCTTACCGTGGGCGGCAGCCACGTGATCACGCCCTCCTTGCTGCTCGACGGCCATTTCGGCTTTACCGAGCAGAACCAGAACGGCCACGATGAAGCGTACGGCAAGAACATCGGTCTCGACACGCTCCACATTCCGGGCACCAACGGGCCCACGGTACGCGAGAGCGGCATGCCTGGATTCCAGATCAGCAGCTATGAAAGCATGGGCGGCTACACCCCATCCAGCCCGCGCTTCCGGACGGACCAGCAGTATCAATACTCGGCGAACATGGCCTGGACGAAGGGCCGGCACAACTTCCGTTGGGGCGGGGAACTCGCGCACCAACTGATGAACCACTACCAGCCTGCCGGCGCGTTTGGCCCGCGGGGCGGCTTCACCTTCAGCGGCGGCGCCACCGCGCTCAATGGGGGAAGCGCTCCGAACCAGTTCAACTCGCTCGGATCGTTTCTGCTCGGCCTGCCAGCTACCTATGGCAAGAGCATTCCGACCACCGATTTCATGCGCACCCGTCTCTGGAATATGGGCTTCTATTTCCGCGACCGCTGGGAGGTCAGCCGTGCCGTCACGCTGAATCTCGGCCTGCGCTGGGAATACTATCCCATGGTTGTCCGCGACAATCGTGGCGTTGAGCGCTACGACTGGAGCACGAACCAGATCCTGATCGGCGGCCTCGGCGGCATCCCCAAGGACCTGGGAGTCGGCAACAGCAAGAAGCTGTTCGCTCCCCGATTCGGACTCGCCTGGCGGTTGAGCGATAAGACGGTCATTCGCACGGGTTACGGCATCAGCATCGATCCATTCCCGCTGGCGATTCCGCTGCGCAGCAGCTATCCAACCGTAATTGAGCAATCCGGCGTTTCGCCGAACACCTACTCTTACGCGGGCCAACTGGCGAACGGGATTCCGCTGCCGGTGCTTCCCGATATCTCGAGCGGCATCCTTACGCTGCCGGGCTCCATCACCACGATCACGATCGAAGACGAGTTCCGCCGAGGCTACGTGCAGAGCTTCAACTTCACGCTGCAGCGGCAGCTTGGGAGGGGCTTTGTGGCCCAGGCGGGTTACGTCGGGTCCCGGAGCATCCGTCTCACCAACCGGCGGGATCTGAATGCCTCCTACCCGGGCGGTGGGGCGGCGGGGCGGCCGTACTTCGCCGCGTTCGGGCGGAACGTCGCCACGACGCTCCACGAACCCGCATATACGTCCACGTACGATTCGCTCCAGGCGCAGCTTGACCGCCGCTTCACGAACGGCTTGAGCTTCGGTCTAGCGTATACGTGGAGCAAGGCCATCGGGTTCGGCGCGAACAACGATTCCGGACTCTTCTTCAATACGCCTTCGGCACTCGCCCGCAATCGGTCGCTCTTGAACTTTGACCGTCCGCACAACCTGCGGCTGAGCAGCGTTTACGAACTTCCGTTCGGCAAGGGGAAATCGTGGCTCCAGAGCGGGTTGCCGGCCCTCCTCGCGGGCGGCTGGCAGGTGAACGGGATCTACTCCGCCTACAGCGGATCTCCGTTTTCGGTGACCACATCGGGCGCTTCAGTGAATGCGCCGGGTAACAGCCAGGTGGCGGATCAGGTGAAGACGGATGTCCAGATGACAGGCGGCACGGGGCCTGGCCAGAGCTGGTTTGACCCGCTCGCCTTCGCGCCGGTCACCGCGGTTCGCTTCGGTAATGCCGGGCTTAACATCTTGCGTGGACCTTCGTACTTCAATCTGGATCTGGGCGTGTTCCGCAACTTCGCCATCCATGAAAAGGTCAATTTGCAATTCCGCGCGGAAGCGTTCAATGCCACGAATACGCCGCACTTCAACAACCCCGGTGCGACGGTTTCGAGCATGGTGAGGAACGCGGATGGCAGCATTCGCTCCCTTGGCGGCTATACCGAAATCACCAGCGCCCAGGCCGATGAGCGCCAGGTGCGCTTCTCCGTAAGGCTCTCCTTCTAAGGGGAGCCTTTCTCCGAACCGAGGGCAAGATGAGACTACATGCACGATTTGCGATCACTCTCCTGGGCGCGGCGCTTCTAGCCACAACCGCGCACCAGTTGGCCGCCGCGGAGGGCGGACCCACACTCGGCGACGGATACGCAGGAATCTGGTATTTCAACCAACCCTCGAACGACCAGTACGTGTACAAGTATTCGGGAGGATTCGCTACTTACCCGCAGCAGCAATCGCCCATCGCTATCTATGTGGCCTCCCAGAACAAGACGTTCTTCTGCTACGGCGGCACGACGGATACTTCCAACTCCGGCAGGCCGGAACTTCTCCACATGGTCAGCTACTATGACCATGCCACGGGCATGGTTCCACGCCCGACGGCGCTGCTCAACAAGCACACCGAAGACGCTCACGACAACCCCGTCATGTCCATCGATGAGACGGGCCACATCTGGATCTTTTCGAATTCCCATGGTACATCGAGGCCGTCTTTTATCCACCGCAGCCGGAAGCCGTATGACATTCGGGATTTCGAACTGATTCTCACCACCAACTTTTCCTACGGCCATCCGTGGTGGCACGCCGGCAAGGGTTTCCTGTTTCTGCAAACTCTTTACGAAGACAAGGGCCGCAGCCTTTACTTCAACACCAGTGCGGACGGCAAGAACTGGACGAAACCGCAGCTCTTCGCCCGCGCCGAACTCGGCCATTACCAGATCACCGCTCACGACAGCATCCGCACGGCAAGCGTCTTCAATTTGCACCCGGCGCCGGTGGGATTGAACAACCGCACCAATGTCTATTACGTGGAAACCCGCGACATGGGCAAGACCTGGCGGAACGCCGCCGGGCAAACGCTCGAGATGCCGCTTCGGACGGCGAACAACGCGGCGCTCGTGCATGATTACAAGTCGGAGCACAGGCTCGTCTATCTGAAGGAGGTTGCCTTCGACAAGGATGGGCGCCCCGTGATCCTCTACCTCACTTCAGGCGGATACGAATCCGGCCCTGGGCAAGGCCCGCACATCTGGCATACCGCCCGTTGGACCGGGAAGCGATGGGAGATCCGCGAGTTCACGCGTTCCGACCACAACTATGATTTCGGCGCGCTCTGGATCGAGCCGGATGGCGCATGGCGGATCATTGCGCCGACGGAACCCGGCCCCTTTCCCTACACCACCGGCGGGGACCTCGTGATGTGGCTGAGCCGGAACCGGGGCAAGACGTGGAAGAAGGTGAAGCAGCTTACCGCCGCCACGAACCGGAACCATGGCTACGTTCGGAAGCCCGTGAATGCACACCCGGATTTCTACGCCCTCTGGGCCGACGGGAAAACGCTCGAACCCTCCGCATCCAGCCTCTACTTCACCGACAAAGAAGGCACCGCTATTTGGCGGCTTCCCACGAAGATGACACACGACATGGAGCGTCCGGAGAAGTTGACGCTTCCAGCCCACTGAGTTTCCGCCCAGACTCGCTTTCGGCGTATCGATGCCGTGAGCGAGCCGGGAGTGCGGGCGCGTAGATTTGTGGCCGGTGACGGGCAGCCGATAGAAAGTTTTGTCCGGATGGAGAGAAAAAACGCAGACGCTGCGGGACTGTGATTTTCCTGCCTAAGTGATTTGGATGGAGGAGGTTAGGTCGGTAGGGTTTTGTCCGGATTTTCCGGATTTTCCGGGTCTGATCCGGACGAAAGTTC
>JADYZL010000121.1 GCA_020853155.1 Bryobacterales bacterium | reverse complement strand
TTGCGCTGCCACAACCGCCCTGCGTATGGCGGCCATTGCATTTGTTTCACACCATCGGAATATCGATTGGTCGTCAGCGTCTTGAACCTATGCACCACATCCGGCAACGTCAACGTAGGGGCAGGCCCCCGTGCCTGCCCATCTTGCTCCCCGGCGGCCACGCCCGTCGCATCCTCTCTGCAGCCCAGTGCCCGCACACCACCGGCTTCGTTTCGTAAGACCGCACCAACGCCCTCGACCCGATACGGCTCCCCCCGCACCTTCCACCACAAGCCGGAAGCAAGGAATCGCCGGTCACCGCGAATCGCAAGAATCGCAAATCCCCGCAACTCGCTGGCATCATGGTGCTTACCCGCGTTCCCAACCGCGCGGTTCCGCGCGATGGTTCGTTTCGGCGAAACGCATCCATAGAATCAATCGTGCGGGAGAACTCCGTTCATCGGCAGATCTTGCGAACCACCGGGCACGCTCACCCTCGCACGTGGTCTTTGACAGTAGAATCGATCCATTCCCATGGAGCCGTGGGCGTCGGACCAAGGCCAGTTTTGTCCGGATCCATCCGGAAAATCCGGACAAAACTCTTCGCCCCACAAGCACCACTAACATCATGTGAAATCAACGTGATAGATCCATCCAGGCCGTTCCTGCCCCGCTCCGGCATTTTTCACGGATCCGGACAGAACTCCGCCCCCGGGCCGCAGCCGTCGCCGCCCACAGCGGCCTTCCGGCATCTATCGATCCAGACCGAACTTCGGGCTTTCGCGCGTCCCGGTAATCGCGATCTTGAACTGAGCGCCGGCGCCGTTCTTTGCGAAGAACGGGTCGACCGGCTTCAGGACCCAGCGTTTCCAGCGGGTCTTCATCATCTGGGAAAGTTTGGCGTCGGTGCGCAAGGTGCCGCGAAAATCCAGACTATCGGTGGCCAGGTTGAAGCTCCCATTCAGATTGACCGCCGCGCCCGGGATAAAGAAGCGAAGTTGCGACAGATGCAGCACCCGGTCGGCCAATCGAAAGTTGCCGTCGAAATCCGTGGTGACGTTTTCGTCCGGCGGTTCCGTGGGGTGGCCGAGGGCGCGGCTGCTCATCTCATTGAGCTTCGCCTGCGTATCCTTGCCGGTGAACCGGCCCTCCCGCAGCTTGAACTTGCCCGTGACGAGGAGACGGTCGGCATACTGGCCTCCGCCGGGGGGTACTTTAAGGTCGATATCGAGCCCAATTCTTCCACGGAGCGGCAGTTGATCGTCTTTCATCGCAAGAAGCAGGATGTCGCGCAGGTCTCCGCCATTGGATTTCACTTTCAAGGCGACCGTCTTGCCGTTGTCCCCGGGAAAGCGCTCCACGGAGCCTTCGCACACGAGCGTCGTGGAGCCAATCGTCGCTTCAACCGGCCTCAACTCCGTGTTGCCGTTGGTGCCATCGATCGTCGCGTGATACTTCGCCACCAACTTCACGTTGTTCTTGCTGTAGCTAAGGCCAAACTCGGGCATCTCCGCGACGCCATCGGCCACAATGCGGTTCAGTTGGCCGGAAAATGTTCCCTTGGAGTTGAGGATTCCGCGAATGCCCTTGAAAACGGAGAGATCCGCGTTCTCAAACGTGAAATCGCCGTCGAGCGGGGAGTCTCCCGGTTCCCCGGCCACATAGGGGCCGAAGTGCCCGGTGCTACGCACCACTCCCGGCGGTTTGGGATTCGTGAGATCCGCCTCGTAGCGCATCGGAGAACCGGGCGTGGCGCCGAAAAGACGCAGTTTGCGCATCTCGAACTCCAGCGGAGCCTTATCCGGGTTCGAAGGCAACACCGTGAGATTCATCCCATCGGCGACGACCTCTTCGAGGATCACCTTGGGCGGCCGCTTCGCTGTATCGCCCGGCTGGGCCGCGGCGGCGGCATCGGCAGGCGCAGGCGTCTCACGGGCAAACCTGGGGCGGCGTCCCTTGGGCGGCACCGTGAATCGAAAGCCCGTGAGCGCGACATGCTTCACGTTCACCGTATCCTCGAAGAGCGAGGGGAAGTCCACAACGACATGCAGCGTTTTCCACGCAAGCAGTGGAGGCAGATCTTCCAAGCCCGGCTGCGAGACTTTGACGTCTTTCACCGAAAGATGCAAGCGGGAGCCGCGCCCCTTGGAGACAAGAAACCTATAGGGGTCGTCGATGGGCAAAGAGGCATCAAGTTCCCCAATCTCAACCTTGGCATCGAAGCGGTCCTCCAGATACGTGATGAACCGCTCCCGCGCAAGGGGCTCGATCCGGGAAGCCGCGATCCGGGCCGCCACCCAGGACGCAGCAACGGCGGCCACAAGCAGCACCAGCAGCACCTGCCACCAGCGGCGCCGCCAGAATCCCCGTCTCGTTTTCGCCATCGCCGCGCCTCCAATCTCAAGATTCCCTTCGCTGAGGCCAACATATCCGATGCCGCACCGGAAAGGAAAGTCTCCCCGTCCCTTGAGACGGGTAGCCAGAGTCAAGGCTCAACCAGGCTCGTGAATCACAGAATGAGGCATGGGCGTCCGTGCGGCCCCCCCTCTGTTCGCCGTCAGTCTGGTCGTCCGGGCGATTCCAATCTGCCCCTTAGTTGTACGCAGCAACTAACTGGACTAAAATGGCTCTCACCCGAGCGGGAGCGCTACAGCCTATCGGCATGAAGATGGCTTCCGTGTCGGGAAGTAAAAGGACAGTGATGGAGGGGATCTATGCGGGTTTATCGAATCGCCGGCACGCCTCTTTTGCGCAAGCTGGTCCTCATGTTGGCAGCCAGCGCCGGTCTCCCGGCGCAATCAACCCTGGGAACCATCCGGGGAGTAGCCACGGACTTAACCGGAGCCGTGGCGCCGGACACGGAAATTTCCGTACGGAACATCGACACAAACATCATCCGCCGCACGACGACCGGATCGACTGGAGATTATGAAGTAACGCAATTGATCCCGGGCCGCTATGAAGTAATCGCGGAGAAACCGGGCTTTAAGAAGATGATCGTCACGAACATCCGGCTGGAGACCTCCACCACGTTTCGCGCCGACGTCCGCATGGAAGTGGGGGAAGTGGCCACTTCCGTGAACGTTGAGGCGACGGCCCCTGTCATCAACACGGAAGGGGCGGAAGTGGCTGCGGTGCGCAGCAACGAAGTCATGGAAAAGCTACCGTTCAACGTGCGGGGGCAGTTTGATGGCTTCTACTTCAGCCTGGCCGTGCTAACCCCCGGCGCTACGCAGGCGCAAGGCAGCAACTTCAGCTTTTCCGGCACCCGAGGCTCTCAGTATGGCACCACGGTGGACGGCACATCCCAGCGCTCCCCCCTCTTCGGCAACAGCGTAGGCCCGTCTCAAAGCAACATGGAAATGACGGGTGAGATCCGTATCCAGCTTGCCAACGACAAGGCGGAGGCGGGCTTGCCCGGCGGCATGTACGCTACTTCGCGATCGGGAACGAATCAGCTTCACGGAAGCCTGTTCTGGTACCACTCGAATTCGCGGCTCGTGGCGCGCAACACGTTTTCAACGAGTGTGCCGTTCAGTGTCCAGAACAACTATGGAGGCAGTTTGGGAGGCCCCATCCGCAAGGATAGAACCTTCTTCTTCGCCACCTACGAACGGTTCCCGCTGCGCAATGAAACGATCTTCAATAGCAGCGTTCCCTCGGTGGCCTTCCGCGGCGGCGATTTCTCGTCTCTGTTGCCGGGCACTGTGGTCTCGGATCCCCTCTCTGGAAATCCATTCCCCAATAACAGGATTCCGGCGGACCGGCTGAGCCAGCCCTCGGTCAAGATTCAGGACCAGTTCTACCCGCTGCCGAATTCCGGCCCGGCAACAAGCTACCAGCAGAACTGGAAGGGCAACCTGCCTGGTTCTCAATACAAAACTCAGGTCGAGGGCCGCGTTGATCACCAGTTGTCGAGCTCGAATTCGCTGTTCGGGCGGTTCTCCTGGAACCGCACGGGAGCGAATGTCTGGGACTACAGCCTGCCAACGATTCCCAAGCGGGATCAGGACCGGCGGAGCACAACCGTTACCCTCTCTGACACTCACCTGTTCTCGCCCGTTCTGGTCAACGAGTTTCGATTCGGGATCATGCAGACCAAGAATCCTGCATTTAACCCGCTGGACGGCCCCGCGCTGGTGAAAGCATTCGGCTTGCAGGGGATTTCCTGGAACCCGAAGCTCGACAAAGGTGCGCCGGTTTTCAGCTTCAATAACTTCGAGGAAATCGGCGCGACGGACATCTATCAGGACCCGAGCGAGCGCATCTTCGAACTGGTGAACAACATCACCTGGACGCGGAATAGCCACACGGTGAAATCGGGCATCAATCTGCGCTGGAACCGTGGGACGAACTTCCCCGGCGGAACCAGTTTCCCCGTATTGCAGTTCGGCCAGTTCTCGTTTTCGGGCGCCTATAGCGGCTTCGATTACGCGGACTTCCTGCTGGGGATCCCGCAGACGGCCGGGCGCGCCAACGCGGCGCCGCTCATCAATGCCCTTAGCACGGATATGAGCCTCTTCGTCCAGGACGACTGGAAAGTGACGCCCAAGCTAACCTTGAACCTCGGGCTGCGGTACGACTACAATCCGCCCACCCATGAGCAGGACGACAACTACTTTAACTTCGACGTTCCATCGGGCAGAGTGGTGGTGCCAAGCGAGGCCGCCCTCGGCCGGGTGAACCCATTGTTTCCGTCGAATCTGGTGCCGGTAGTGACCGCGAAACAGGCAGGCCTGCCGAAGAGCCTGTGGTACTCAGACTTGAATAACTTTGTGCCCCGGTTCGGCTTTGCCTACCGGCCATTCGCGAGTAACCGGACCGTGCTCCGCGGCGGGTATGGCATCTACATCGACGATCTAACCTCCTCGTTGTGGCGGCTGGGCACGGGAGGCCCCTTCGTCTCGCGGGAGAGCTTCACGAACTCCATCACCGGTGGAGTACCGGCGTTTCAGTTCCCGAACGCATTCCCGCCGGGCTTCGGCGCGATCGGGGCGCAGAGCTTCAGCGCGATCGATCCGCGGCTAAGGAACCCCTATATCCAACAGTGGAACTTGAC
>JADYZL010000120.1 GCA_020853155.1 Bryobacterales bacterium | reverse complement strand
TGAAAGCCTGCGCCCGCGAGGCGGGGGAACGCACAAAGATTGCCGTGCAAAGCAACGACCGCGATGTGGACGCGGTCGGCGCGTGCGTCGGCATGAAGGGCATGCGGGTGCAATCGATCATTCGCGAGCTTCGCGGCGAAAAGATCGACATTATCGAGTACTCCGACGATCCCAAGACCTTTGCCACCAATGCGCTGAGTCCGGCGAAGATCACGCGGGTAGCGATCGTCGATGCGGAACTGCGTCACATGGAAGTCATCGTCGACGACACGCAGCTTTCGCTGGCGATCGGCAAGAAGGGACAGAACGTCCGGCTCGCGGCGAAGCTGCTGGGCTGGCGAATCGACATCAAGAGCCAGGAAGAGAAGCGCCAGGAAGTGGAGATGGAGATGTCTGCGCTGGTGGTGCCGGGCGATCCGGTTTCCGTCCTGCTGAACCATGGACTGCCGGAGGTTCTGCTGAACATGCTGGTGCGCAATGGCGTGGGCACCGTGGAGAACCTCGGTGCGATGACACCGGAGCAACTTGCCCGCATCCCCGACATGATGGAAGAGTACATGACGATGATTCAATCGGCTGTATTGAGTTATTACAGCCAGTTTGAAGCCGCCGTCCTCGCCGCGCAGCCGGAGGCGAAAGAGCCCGCAGCAAGAACGCCGGCATACGACCCGCTCGCCCACCTCTTCCCAAGCAATTTCGGGCAGGAGCCCGAGCCGGCCGAGGAAGCGCAAGCGCCCACCGAAGATCTTGCCGGGGCGGGGCTCGATTCCGCGCAGGCCGAAGCTCCAGAGCTTCCTTCCAGGACAGAGGTCGAGGCGGACCCGGGTTCACCAGCCGAAGCAGCGCCGCAAAACACGGGCGGGGAAACCGTTCCTGAAACAAATGATGTGGATACTGTTTCGGATTCAAGCGAAACCGTTCCCGAATCTCACTGAGATCTCACTGAGACCCTATGGAAATTAGGGGATTCTGGTACGATAAAGGATTAGCCGAGGCGTCTAAGATCAGCAAAGAAAGGGAGTTTGGCGTCATCCCGTGAAAGTGCATCGCGCTTTCGCCGCGCGATGGCACTCCAGCGGACGAATCAACCGCCACGATTATGTCGAAGATGAGGATTAACGAGCTCGCCCGTGAGTTGGAAGTGAAGACAGGAGTGATCCTGGATCTGCTTCCAGAACTCGGCGTAGAGGACAAGAAGACGCACTCGAGCACCATCGAACCCGACCTGGCGGAGTTGGTGCGGGCGCATCTTTCCGGTCATAGTGGCTCAACTGACCTCAGCTCCGGCGGTTCCGCTGATACTTCCGCCGTTGCAATTGCTCGAACGGATTCGAGAGAAAGTGCGGCCGATGCCAGCCCGGCGGTGAAGGCTGCGTCAGCGGCTTCAGGCGCGACCGCTCCCATCGCGGCGAGGCAGGAGAAGCCAGCGGAAGAGAGCCGTCCACGCGCATCCTCGTCTCCGGAGGAACGTCCCCCGGCAATACAAGCACCCCCGCCAGCCATCCCCCGCACGGCGGTGGCAGGTGGAGTTCCAGCGCCACATGCAGATCAGACTCTTCCGGCGAAGGCGGCAAGTGAAGTTCGCGCAACCACGGTAACGGGTGCGCATTCGCTCGCTTCGCCATCCGCGACTGTTTCTGGTCAACAGCCCTTATCAAAGACGGAAACCCGAAAATCTGTGCCCACGCTCCCCCCTCCCCTCCAAAGTAAAGGGAAAGACCGGCCCATCGCGCCGCCTCTGCCGCCCCCATTGCGCCGGACTTCAACGCCGATTACGCCTCCGCTGGGCGGGGGCGATGCCGAGCACGAATCGACCCGGCGAACCGTCGGAGCGGGCTCACTGCTGCCGCCGCCGCTCAAGTCGAGATCGACGGATGCGAAGATATCGCCGTTTCGTCACGACGACGAAAAAGAGATCCGGACGGCCGTGGACGAGCCGGTGGATGCGTCGACCGTAACGGAGGCTCCCGCCATTGTGGCGCCGTCCGCGGCGCCCGCCGCGCCCCCTGTGCCGGGCGCGCCCGTACCGGCGGCGCCGCCAGCCGAAGAAGCAGCTCCGGAACGCCCAGCGGCCGCCGATTTGCTGCCGCCTCCCGTGGCACGTGTGGAGAGGCCGAGAGCGCAGGCTCCCGCAATCCCGGCTGCGCCGCTGAGCCCCGGACTTCGACGGGCTCCCGCGCCCCCTGTGCCGTCTACTCCCGCACCGCCGGCCGCTCCGGAACCCGTCGCCGTGAAGCCCGGCGAGCCGCGCCAGCCGGAACCGCGGCCGGGCGAGATTTTGCGTTCCGTCCCTGGGCAGATGCCCGGCTTGAGCACGGTACCGCCTAGCAAAGTGGTGGCGCCCGGCCAAGCGCTTTCGGGCCTCAAACCTGGAGAGCCCATCGCCGGACAGGATACGGTGCGACGGCTTAGGATGCCCGAAGGGGTTCTGCGCCCAGCTCCTGGACCGGCGCGGCCACCGGCGCCAAACCGGCCCGCGCCCGTAAGCCGGCAGGTGGCGCGGCCCATCGTTCCACCGACTCCGGAAATGGTGGAGCGCCTCAAGCAGATGCGTCCGAACCCCGTGGCGGCGCCGCAACGCCCCGGGGCGCCGCGCCCGCGACCGGGCGAGCCAATCTATCCGGGGCCAGTGCGGCCCGGGCAGCCGATGGACCGCGCCCGCGTGCCTGGCCGCCCCACTTCCAGCCCCGGCATCGCCGCGCGTGGCCGCGGGATGCACCCAACCTCCGCACCGCTGCTGCCGGATGTGGCTCCCGCGCCCAGCACTCCCGGGCGCAAGCCCGCGGGCGGCAAACGCGCCGCCGATCGTGGGCGCAGGCAGGAGTTCGAGGAAAAAGAACTAGCCTTCCGTCCGACGCGCCGGCGCGAGGCGGAGGCGCCTCCCCCCATCACGCGCGAAATCACCGTGGCCGAAGGGATTACGGTGAAGGAACTCTCCGAAAAGCTGGGCGTGAAGGCCAGCATGGTGATCAAGAAGCTTCTCGACAAGAAGGTCTTCGCCACGATCAACCAAACGCTCGACGCCAAACTCGCCGAGGAGATGTCGCGCGCGTTCGGCGCTTCCATCAAGCAGATGAGCTACGAGCAGGAGAGCGTGCAGGATATCGTGGAGACCGAGGTAGAGGGAGACCGCGAGGAACGCCCTCCCGTGGTCACCATCATGGGCCACGTCGATCACGGAAAGACCTCGCTGCTCGATGCCATTCGCGCCACCAATGTGGCCGGCCGGGAAGCGGGCGGGATCACACAGCACATCGGCGCTTATTACGTCGAGAAGAACAACAAGAAGATCGTGTTCGTGGATACTCCGGGCCACGCCGCATTCACTCGCATGCGAGCGCGCGGCGCCAAAGTCACGGACATCGTTGTTCTGGTCGTCGCCGCGGATGATGGAATTATGCCGCAGACGGAAGAAGCGATTAATCACGCCAAAGCCGCCTCTGTGCCGATCATCGTCGCGATCAACAAAATCGACAAGCCGAATATCCAACTCGACCGGATCAAACAGCAGCTCACCGAGCACGGATTGATGCCGGAAGATTGGGGTGGCGATACGGTGACGGTTCCGGTTTCTGCCAAGGCCGGCACGAACCTGGACCTTCTGCTCGAAATGATTCTGCTATCGGCGGAAATCCTGGAGCTTAAGGCAAATCCCGCGCGCCCGGCACTGGCTACCGTTCTCGAAGCGCAACTGGATAAGGGCCGCGGCCCCGTGGCCACCGTGATTGTTCGCGACGGAACGCTGCGCGCCGGCGATCACTACATCTGCGGGCCGGTATTCGGACGGGTCCGAGCGATGTTCGACGATCGCGGCAACCCGGTGAAAGAAGCCGGGCCCTCCATGCCCGTCGAAGTTCTGGGCCTCGAATCGGTGCCCGATGTGGGCGATACGCTCCAGGTGGTGACGGATACCGCCAAGGCGAAACAGATCGCTCTATACCGCGAGTCGAAGGCTCGCGATATCCAGATGGCGAAGAGCAGCAAGATCACGCTGGAGCGCTTCCACACGACGTTGCGCGAAGGCGAGATCAAGGAACTGCTCATCGTTCTGAAGGCGGACGTGGGCGGCACCGCGGAGGTTGTGGCGGAGACCCTGGAGAAGCTTTCGAACGACAAGGTGCGGTTGCGCGTGATTCTCACGGGCGTCGGCGCCATCACGGAATCCGACGTGCTGCTTGCGTCCGCTTCGAACGCCATTGTGATCGGCTTCAATGTTCGGCCGGATAAGAACGCGCTCGCGCTTGCCGAGCAGGAAGACGTGGACATCCGTCTGCACACCATCATCTACGAACTCACCGACGAGGTGAAATCCGCGATGACGGGCATGCTGGAGCCCGTCTACAAGGAAGTGTTCCGGGGGCGGGCCGAAGTGCGGGAGTCCTTCCGCATCACCAAGGTGGGCACGATTGCGGGTTGCCTTGTGGTGGAAGGTTCCATCACGAGGGATTCGCAAGTCCGGCTGCTTCGCGATAATACCGTGGTGTTTACCGGCAAGATCTCCTCTCTCAAGCGATTCAAGGACGATGCGAGCGAAGTGCGCACCAACCTTGAGTGCGGGATTGGAATCGAGAACTACAACGACATCAAGCCCGGGGATATCATTGAGGCCTTCGTAAAGGAGCGGGTGCAGGTGGAGGCGTTCGCGTAGAACCTGCTTTCGGTTGGCCACGGGAGGCACGCGAGCGGCGGCTATGGTTTCCATCGCGGCGCTGATTCTCGAAATTCGCATTGAGCACGCGCAGTCTCTCAAGGACAAACGGCAGGTAATGAAGAGCCTCAAGGACCGTTTGCGCGGCCGCTTCAATGTCTCCGTTGCGGAAACGGATTTTCAGAGCCAGTGGCAACTGGCGGAAATAGTAGTGGTGACGGTGGCAAGCAGCCGGCAAATCGCGGAAAACACCATGCTTCACGTGGAGCAAATGGCGGCGGACCATCTCGCCGGCGGCCTGATCCGCGCGAATTTGGAGTGGCTCGATTAACCCGCCATGGACGAACGCAGACAGCAACGGGTCGCCGATGCGATCCGGGAGGAACTCTCGGAACTGGTGGTCTACGAGCTTGCCGACCCTCAAATCCGGCTGCTCGGCATCACGGGCGTTCATCTTTCGCCCGATGGGAAAAAAGCCGATGTTCTGGTGAGAATCGAGGGAGACGAGAAGCGCCGCGATGCCACGCTCGCCGCTCTCGGCAAAGCGACTGGATACCTCCGTCATCAATTGGCAAGCCGCCTTTCCCTGCGCCAGGCGCCCGATCTACGTTTTGTCTCCGACACCGGCGCGGCCTCAAACGAACGCATGGAGAGCCTGCTGAAGAAGGCGCAGCACTGGCGGCGAAAACTCGACGCGGCAACGGCGGAGGGTGATGCGTCCGCCGGCTCCGCCGCTCCACCCAAGGCGGATCCGCGATGACCCACCGGACTTTTTCGCGCTATCTTTCCGTGATGGCGCTTGCCGTCGCCTTGGCTCTGCCCTGGCACTCCTGGTCCGCCGGCGCCGAAGGGAAGACGACCCAGCGTAGCGCCGCACCGCATCGTCCTCTGATGCGCGTCGAGAAAAGCTTTCAGGCGATGGGCACGACCTTCACGATCGCCGCCTACGGAGAAGACACGCGGAACCTGGAAGCCATCCTGGACGCATCGTTCGAGGAAGTGCGGCGAATCGACGACCTGCTTTCGAATTTCAAGCCCGAGAGCGAACTCAGCCAGGTTAACCTGCACGCCGCCAGCGGTCCGCAGCGGGTCTCGCCCGAGTTCTACGATCTGATCTCGGCCTGTCTACGGTTCAGCCGGCAAAGCGAGGGCACGTTCGACATCACGGTTGGCCCATTGATGAAGGTCTGGGGCTTCTATAAGGGCACGGGAAAACTTCCGACGAAGAGGGAAATTCGCGAAGCTCTGGACAAGGTGGGCTATGAAAATATAGTCTTAGACCCAGAACGGCGAACGATCGAATTTCGCAAAGCGGGAGTCGAGTTGGACGCCGGCGGCGTCGGGAAAGGCTATGCGGTCGACCGGCTCGTCAGCAAGATCCGTCAATACAAGGTGAACGCGGCCCTGATCTCGGCCTCCACCAGCAGCATTTATGCCATCGGCGCTCCGCCGGGGGAGCCACGGGGGTGGAAGGTGAACCTTCGCGATCCAAAACACCCGGAACGTACCGTAGAGACCGTTTATCTGAAAGATCAGTCCATGTCCACGTCCGGAAGTTACGAAAAGTTTTTCAAAGTGGACGGCGTGGTCTACAGCCACATCATGGATCCCCGCACCGGCATGCCGGCACAAGGGGCGCTGTCGGTCTCCATTATTTCGCCCAGCACGCTGGACAGCGAGGTCTGGGCAAAACCTTACTTCATTCTGGGTAAGGCTTGGGCGGAAGCCCACAAACCGAAAGATTTTCGAGTGTATTACTGCGAGGATAAGGCGGAACCTTCATGCGCTTGGCTACCGTGAATAATCG
>JADYZL010000119.1 GCA_020853155.1 Bryobacterales bacterium | reverse complement strand
ATGGCGAACTGCCCAATGGAAATGGCACGAACACGGGCGCGAAGGCGGGTACGCCCATCCAGAACAGTGAGCTTCGGGCAGCCGGTTTGCCGCCCTATGATAACGAGGACTATTCCGAGAACACATACCGGGACGACCTCGGGCTGCCAAATCGGGATTTCTATTGATGTACGGACTGGATATCCTACGAGTTTGCGGACTGAGCCTGCTACTGCTTAGCCTGCAATCCGGCAACTGCGGGGAGGCGAAATCCATTCCACGGAAGGAAGGAAATGCGATGCAGGTGGATGTGCGAATGAAGGTAAACATCCAGCCAAAGCCGGATTCCCTTGAGATCAGCTACGAGTTCCTCAATCCGAAGGACCAGCCCGTATTGATTTTCGACCGGATGTGGGATCGCGAGAAGAAGGCGCTGGACCCCGAATGGGCGAACGTGGAGATCCGAGGGACGAAGGCCCTCATCAGCCGGTCTCTCTCGAAAAAGCCCGATGGGCTTCACTTCGATAACCCGCCCGTGCCCTACGGCCGCGAAGTAGCTCCGGGAAAAACACTTAGCGGGAAGTTCACGGTGCCGCTCCCGCTCGAGGAGCGATTCGGCTTTTACAATTTCATCCGGCAGACCGGGGAATGGAAAGAGATTCCGGTAACCGAAGTGGCGTTCGCGCTTGGCTGGGCGATGAAACCACAGGCCTTTCCACCGGCGGTGAAGCCGGTGGATGTGGGGGAGGACAAGGGCCTTCTCCTGCTGCCCTACGAGATGCTGGAACCGATTGAGAAACTCATGATTTCGCAACCCTTGCGGGTCACGCTTTCCGCGCGGGCCAAGCGGTAGTACGATAAACCAAGGTTCGGTCAAGGAGTTGAGGCTCGAACGCGATGTTCCTGCTGGATGTCACCGCTGGGCCCCGGCAAGGGGAGCGAATTCGGGTGAAGGATGGCGCCACCGTGACGGTGGGCCGTCTCGTCGCAGCCTCGTTTCCAATTCCCAACGACGCTACTCTATCCGGCAATCATTTTTCGATTGCGGTGCAGGGCCACATCTGCCTGGTAAAGGACGGTGGCTCCTCCAACGGGACGTACGTCAACGGGGCGCGCGTCGATCAGGTGGCCGTCCAGCCCGGTTACCGCATTAAGGCGGGGCATTCCGAGTTTCTGGTCTCCTTCCAGCCCTCGTTCGGGAGTTGGATGATTCCGGCCATCCCGCCCGGCTGGGCGGAAATCCCCGGGCGCGGCATCCAGGCGGCGCAGCCGGGGCGTTTCCCCACCAATATCCTGTTTACCGAAGAGGAGCAGGAACTCGAAATCCCCCTGCCCGAGTACATTCAACGCCAGCAGATCATCGTTCGCGAGGCGATTCCGCACGTGCAGTTCGCGCCTCCCGCGGAATTGAAATTGCCGGATGCCGAGGGCGCCTTCTCCATGCGCGCGCAATTCGCGGCCACGGGTGGAGCACTTGCCCGGCAACGCCAGCTCTATGTCTGCAAGAAGGGCATTGTAGGCATCATTTCGATGACCACCATCGATACGGAGATGCCGCACGTGGATAAGATGTTCGACGCCGTCGTCGCCAAGGCGCAGTTTGAACCGGATGCGGTGGCGAAGAGCGCGTAGCGCACTCCGGTCAGCGCCACTTTTGTCCCACCGGCTTATCCGGCTCCACCTGCTCCGGAGGATCTACCCGATTGGCGGCCACCCATGCGGCCATTCGCTCCACCACTTCGGGGTGCGCCGCGGCAAGGTTGTTGGATTCGGAAGCATCCGCATCCAGACCGTACAGCTCCCATGGCTTCGACACGTCGTTCCGCACGATCTTCCACTTTCCATCCCGATGCGCCTGCATGAACACTACGTACGGAGCGAAGTGGTCCTTGTTCCATTCCCAGTACATCTTGCGATCCCTGGGCAAGCGCGCGGCGCCGGTGAGTTCCGGCAGAAGATTGATGCCGTCCAGGTGCTGAGGCGCTTTCGGCTCGATTCCGGCTATCGCGGCAGCTGTGGGAAAGAAATCCGGGAAATAGGTGGGCAGGTCCGATTCAGAACCTGCTGCAATGTGGCCGGGCCAGCGCGCGAGGAAGGGAATGCGGAGACCCCCTTCGTACATGGACGTCTTGCCGCCCCGCAAGCCCGCGGTGGAATCGAGTTCGCCCTGGTATTGCGAAGCAGCGCCATTATCGGAAGAGAAGAAGACCACAGTGCGCACATCCACGCCAAGTTCCTTGAGCAGGTCCAAGATCTCACCCGCGTGCCGGTCGAGCATGGTGACGTAGGCAGCGTAGAGGCGGGCATTCAAGCTCCAGGGCTTCTCCTTGTATTTCTGCCAGGCAGGATCGTCTTCCGGGATCTCCAGGCGGCCATGAGGCACGGTCCAGGGGGCATAGCAGAAGAACGGGCGGTCTTTGTTGTCGCGCAGAAAACCCTTCATTTCCTCCACGATCCGGTAGTGAGAAAACTCGCGTTTGCGGCTGGTTTTCGGGTCCGTGGAAGGTACGGGCCCTTGCGGAATCTTGCCCTCCGGCAGATCCGGGTAGAACCCTTCGTTGCCAGGGAGCGGCGCCTTCTTTCCGGTGTCGATCAGATAGTCCGTGTAATAGAAATGGGCATGGACTTGGTGGTAATAGCCGAAGAAGCGGGAGAATCCGTGTTTCTCCGGAACTCCGGGAGTGTCCAGATCGGCGATGCCCCACTTTCCGAATCCACCGCAGGTGTAGCCATTCGCGCTCAGCAATTGCGCGACGGTATAGGAATCCGCCTGCAAGGAAACGCCGCCGCTGTTGCGACGAACGGGCGTATGCCCCATGTGGGTCCCGGTCATGAGCGTGCTGCGGGCAGGCGCGCAAACAGTGCAACCGGAATACGCTCGCGTGAACCGCATGCCTTCCGCCGCCATCCGGTCAAGGTTCGGCGTTTCTACCTGTTTGCTTCCGTAGCAGCCGAGATCAAAGCCAAGATCGTCGACGATCAGATAGAGGATGTTCGGGCGCTGTGTCGACGGTGGTGCTGTTTCCTTCCCGCAACCCGCTGAAGTGGCCACCGCGGCCGTCAGTCCCAAATCCAGAAACTGGCGACGAGACAAAGTAGGCATCGAGCACTCCATTCCGGGAAACCGAGGCAACCCACAGGCATTCTATCGCGGTGACGGATGGGACCTGGAAGCGGTTGGCGACTTGACGTCAGACCGATTGATTCCCCGGTACTTTCGGGCGTGATGTTAACAAACGGGACTCCACGCGCTTCCACGGGCGCTCAACTCGGACGACGAGCACGGCCTGGATGAAGATTGGCCACCCGCAATATGAGTGGCAGGAAAAATCCAGATTCCATGAGAAATCCTCTCACGCTTCCTCCAGGGACTTCGCCAGTAGCGCTCCGAGCCCTATGACATCGGCGCTTTGAAAGAGATACTCACGATCCAAGCGTGCGCCGCTTGCGATAACGACACCCCGGATGTCGCGCCACTGCACCTCAGAACGTTCCCCGCCCTCTCGATACCAATGCAGCTTCGCTAGCAGGATGTCCTCAGGTGTTACAAATGGTGTGGGACTCTCCGAGAGTCCCGTTTCACCAAGAAAGACGGCCCTGTCAAGCTCCTGCGCGCCGAGGGGAAATGCGTTGGCCGTGAAGAAGTCGAACTTAAATGCAAGGGGCATATAGATTACGTTAAAAGGCCTACCGGTACGGACGGCGTCAAACGCTTCGTCTGCGTCCGCATAGTAGGCTTCCGGGAGGCAACCCAGAAACGTACCCAGATTCTCCGCCGTGAAGTCCGCGAGAATGTCGACATCATTCGTGAAGCGGGGTTCCCCGAATGCTGTGCTCGCCCAAGAGCCACCCACCGCGAAGCGGACTCCACTCGATTCCAGCGCGGCACGCAACGGCGTGAACGCTTGGCTAATAGAGGTCATCGCCTTCCGTAGACCTTTTGTGCGAGTTCCGATCCAAACCGGGTGACGGCGATCCGGAACGTAATCTCCGCCTCATCCGCCATCGGGTACATACGGGACGTGGCGGAACGCTGGAGGGAATGACCAGCAAGCCAGAGAGCAACGCCGATACCCAGCCGCCCGGCGGGGGTCATATCCGCGAGGCGGCGATAATAGGCCTCCCGTGCTTTCGGCGAAGTATCCAGTTGGCACACTGTTCCTCCAGTATGCCGCAAGGTCTATCCCGCCGCTGCTTGAATCACACCTTCCATACCCAGGGGGATGTCCGCTCGTCTCCGCGATGCAACTCCGGGTAGGGGGACTGGTTCGGACCTCAGGGCTGAAACGGCTGCCATTTGGGGAAAACGACCGCAATATCCTGGAATCGGACTCTCGACTCAACCTTGCGGAAGTGGTGACGAGCGAGGGGTGGCAAGGTCTAGCGAAATTTGGTGGACCTGGAGGGATTCGAACCCTCGACCTCTTCCATGCCATGGAAGCGCGCTCCCAACTGCGCCACAGGCCCGCTCCGGATGCGTGTTCGAACGCGGGGACGT
>JADYZL010000118.1 GCA_020853155.1 Bryobacterales bacterium | reverse complement strand
TGACCGTCTGGTTCGTCATCTGGTAGAGCGCGTTGAACCCATAGACGTTATTGACCGGCGTCCCGCTCCCATCGTCCCGCGTAAACCCCGTCATCGCCCCCGCCGCGTTGTAACTCACACCGCTCACGAGCGTCAGCCCCTCGCCCGTCATCCCCACCGGCCGCCACGCGTTGTCGAACGTATACGCAAACGAGTACAGGCTGCCCGACGTGCCATACCCAAACCCCGTCATCGCCCCCATCTGGTTCCAGGTGGGGTCCACCCGCCGCGTGAGCGTCGCGCCGTTGCGCACCCAATTCGCATCGCGGTATTGCAGCAACCCCGAAGCCTCGTAGGAATACACTTCGTTGTATTCCGTGACGTTCGCGTCGCACTGCTTGGCCGTCGCCTTGGCTAGTCGCCCCGCCAGGTTCGCCCCCGCCCCCGCGTCGTACGTAAAGGAAACTTCCTGGCACGGCTGCTCCACCAGCACGCCGCCCGAGTAAATAAACCGCTTCACGCTCGTCACGCGCTTCAGCGAATCGTAGGCGAGCTCGGTCTTCTGCAATTTCGCATCGGTCGAGGAAAGCAGCGTCCCATCGCTGTTATAGGCGTAGCTGGCCGTGCCCGTTTCCGGCTTCGTCTCGCTCGTCAAGCGCCCGGTGGCGAGGTCGTAAACGAAGCTCCGCACTTGCGTCGCGCCGCCCCGCGTCATGGTGGCCGTGGTCATCTGCCCGAGAAGGTTATAGGAGTACAGCGTTTCGAGATCCGCTCCCCCCGCCGGGTTCGGCTCCGTCACCTTGACGAGCTCCCCCAGCCCGTTTGTTTCGTACTTCTTCCACTTGCCCGCCGCGTCGGCGACCTTCACCGTGTTCTTCACGTATTCGTAGCTCGTCACGCCGCTTCCGTTAGGCAAGGCGACGCTCAACGTGCGGCCCAGCGCATCGTAGGAGTAAGTGGTCCATTGCACCGTGCCGCCCGGAGCATAGGGCAGCGAAACCCGCTTCCTCTTCCCCGTGGGCGAGCAGGCGCAGGGCTCGTACTCGGTCTCAGTGACGGTCTTCACCGCTCCATCGCTACCGCCCGATTCGGACTTCACCGGACGTCCCAGCCCGTCCATGGTCGTCCTGCTGAAGGTGAAAGCGCTTGCGTCGGATTGCGGGTACACCCGCACGGTATCGATGCGCGTGCCCGTGTCGATGCCGTACGTATAGGCTGTGACCGCGCCCGCGGCCGAGGTGGAAGTAGCTACGCGGCCGAAGGCATCGTAACTGGCTTGCGAGGCCGCGTTATTCGGCGCGACTGTTTGCGTGGCGCGGAAATCCGCGTTGTAGCTGAAGCTGGTGGCGAGCGAAGGCGTGTTGTTCGGCGTGATCACCTCGGGCAAAGTGAAGTTGGTTCCACTGCCGAAGCTCTCCGCCACTTCCGGCGCAGCGCCCCAGGTGCGCTGCGTGTTCCCGGTGATGTCATACTCGAAATTCACCGTCTGGCCCATGGCCGTGACGCTGGCGGCGTTCGCGCGCAGCGGCCCTCCCACGCAATGCGTGCCGGTGGCGAAGTTCTTCAGGTAGGGCGAGCACCCGCTCCCCACCGCGAGCGCGTTTCCGTACGTGGTCTGCTTAAGAGGAATCCAGTTGGCGCCGTTCTTCAGTTCCACCTTCTGCAGCCGGTTGAGCAGCCGGTTCGCCGCATAGAAGCCGTACTCGCCGCCCGCTAGCGTGTGCGCGTAGGTGAAGCGCATCTCGCGCGCGGGGTTCACGAGATCCGTGTACTGGTAGCCGTAGGAACTCACCAGATTGCCGTACCCGTCCAGCCATTGCCCGGCGCGGGCGGTGATGGCGTTGGCCGTGCCGGGGTCCATCGTGGTATCGACACTCTTGACGAAGACCTTGGCGGGCGCATGAAAATCGTACGCTGGCGCTTGGCGGCGCTTGACGGAGAGGGAAGGACGTTCCCGTTCATCCAGTTGGGTCCACAGCCCAAAATACATCGACGTGGGGTTCGTATCGAAGCTCCAGACCTTATCGCTTGCATTCGAA
The DNA here is from genome assembly GCA_020853155.1 of Bryobacterales bacterium. Lineage (GTDB taxonomy): Bacteria > Acidobacteriota > Terriglobia > Bryobacterales > Bryobacteraceae > JACTMJ01. The sequence continues at coordinate 3,619 of JADYZL010000118.1, read as the reverse complement.
GCGTCGATCACCTGCGTGCTGGCTGGGATATCGCCCGCGCCGGAGCGGACGAAACTATACGTGTAAGTGGCGCCCCCCGCCGTGGGCGTCAGCGCCCGCGCGGTGACGGCGCGGATCTTCTTCGAAGAATAGGTGGCGGTGGCGTGCGTGTAGTCGATGGTGCCGCCGTAGGGAAACGTCATCCGCGTTAGTTCCCCGGAATCGCCCGCGCCGTATTGGAACGAAGTCGAGCCGCCCGCGGAGACGGTGATGCCGGTGAGCAGACGCGCGCTCACGCCCGTCGAAACTCCGGTGAACGGCGACTTCAGCGTGAAGACGGCGGAGTGCGTGAAGGTTGTGATCTCCGTCGTGAGTCCGCTTTCTAACACGATCCGGTAGAGCCGCGGAGGAAGGCTCGGGTATCCCTGCTCGGCCACGTACTCGAAGCGGTAGGTGCGGCGTGTCGATCCCAGATCCACCGCCCGCACGTCCTCGATTTCCGAAATCCGGGCGCTGGAGTTCGCCCAACTGGCATTCTTTCCGGCCAGGTAGCGCACATAGATCTGGTTGCCGTTCGTATCCTGCATGAGCGTGGGATAGCGCGAGTTGCTATCGGGTTCGCCCGAGGCGGCGACGCAATCCATCTGCCAGAAGCTCCCGTCCTTGAACCAGAGCCGGTTGGTGGCCGCGTCGTATTCGAGCACCGGCGCGAACTGCGACGAACGCCAGAGCGTGCCGCTCACGATATCGAGCGGGTACTCGGTTCCGGTGGGGTCTTCGTACACATAGTGCGAGAGGTTCGAGCCCAGCAGCACCGGGCGAATCGCGCCGAACTGCAGCCGCCACCCGTAGCCCGCGCCCTGGTATCTGCCGTAGTGCGCGCCTACCCCGCTGCTCTCCATCCAGTTCTGCGAGTTGTAATGGAGGGCTAGCGGAACGGCGTAACCGCCCCGGCCGAGGGCGCTCAGGACGGGCAGCGCCACGTTCAAATTCCCCGAAAGCAGATCAATGTTCTCGCCGCCCGCGCCCCAGGTGGAGCCCAGGCTCGAAACGCCGATGCGCCGGGGCAGCGTGGAACTGACAGTGGGGCTCGTGAGTGGCGTGGTGATCGAGCGCGTGACGTCGGTCGCGTTGCCGTGGAAATCGATGGCGCGGAGGGTGTAGTTGTAGGTCTGTCCGGGGTTCAGGCCGGTATCGGCGAAGAACATCGTCTGTGCCTGATGCTTCACCGTTACCCGCAACGCTCCATCGCGGTAGAGTTCGTAACGGGACATGCCCGATGCGCCGTAACTCGATCCGCCGGCGGTATCTGTCGTGGGGTTCCATTGAAACAGAATCTGGTTGGGCGACGAGCCGGTCAAAAGAGAAGAATTGAGCGTGTTGTAGTCCGGCGCGCCGTGCTCGATCGCGTAGTGCCATACCTCGTCCACATACGCCGCCACGGGGCTATCCTTCATGCCGAAGCCGGGATAGCGGCTGCCGCTTGTATACGTGCTGTCGATCACCGAACCGACATAGACGTCGTCGATGTGCAGCAGGATCTTCCAGGTTCCCGAGAGATTCGTCCGCGCGACGCGCAGCACCGGCGCGGAGGTGACCGTGGCGTTGAACGAAGCGAGATCGACCGAGTATCCGTATTGAAGGCGGCGGATCTTGATGTTGGCCTGGATCTCGCCGTAGTAGCCGGGATAAGTGGTCATGCTCACCGCGTAGCCGGTCCCCTGCGTGTTGTACGCATCTTTCCACCAAGCGTTCGACGTAGCCCCAACATACACCAGTTTGGTTCCGCTCGTGCTCCCGAGTACAAAACGAATTTTGGTTTCATGCTCGTTGCCCGTGGGTGGGGCCTGGAGACGGATCCAACTCGCGCCGTTGGCGCTGGTGGGCGTAACTCCCTCGGAGGTTTCGGAGGCCTCCGGGCAGTCCGGATGCGTGTAGATCATCGCCCCATTCAGCCCCGATTGCGGCGGCACCGGCGTGGTCGGGCTGCAACTGAACGGGGAGACCAGGAACGGATCGCTGAAGTAGGGCGTAGCCCCAAACCCCGGCGTCATCGCCAGAAAAAGAGACAAAGATACGGTGAGAACCGGAATAGACAGGCGGCGGGCGCGAAGCATGCTGTACCTCCATCGGTCGCACTTGGTCGGTTTGGGGGCGTGGGCGTTACGGTTCCAGGAATTTGGCCAGGTTCAGGCCCTCGGGCAACTGCACCCGGCTGGCCGCCGTGGGGTTGGCGAGTTCGCCCGGCGTGAAGATGCGGAGGCGGACATCCCGCGAGGCACGCACGGGCTCGAGCGCGCTCGCTTCGCGCGCATGAAGATCGACGAGCGCCCATTGGCCATCGGTGCTATACATGGCGCGGAACGAGACGATGCCGCCCGGAACTTCGGCTTTGCTGGCGTCGGTCTTCAGGCGGCCGCCGGCCAAGGTCTGGGGACTTTCGCGATCTTCGAGAAAGAGCGGGGCCTTGGCGCCGTTCGTTCCCGGCACATCGACGACGGGCACGAGCACGATCAGGCGGGTGGGGTTGGGCTGCGGCGATGGACGGAACTCGCCCGCCACGGGCGCTGCTTGGCTGGTGGCGCTGGGCTCCCCCGGACCTGCGCCCGGCGCCTGTGCCATCGCGAGGAACGCGATCAGGAAGCCGGTCAAGAGAAAGACGGCACGCGCGAAATCCAGGCGCAGTAAGGCATTCATGGCAAACCTCGAATCGCGAACGGCAAATCTGGCGGTGGCTCCGGGCTCAAGCGGAAGAATGCTGGGGGAACGTCGAATCCCTCCTTGCCTCTACCTGTCAAACGGCTCCGGACGGAATGGTCATATCGCGCGGCGGCGGGGGAAGATCTCTTCAATAGAAAATCGGGATGGCAACCGACTTAGGAATCTTCTTAGCCGATAATGCCCCCCCCCGGCTTTGTCAATAGGCAATTTACAAATAATTTTTGGCGGGCTGCGAAAATCGCGGACAGCGCAACAACAGCGGATCGGCGCAGGGAAGATCCCAGGGAGAATCAGAGCGGAAAAGCACGAGGGAGCCACGAGCTACAGGCGAATCCGGCGGCAATGCCGGCGGCGCATCCGAGGGCCGGCAGATCGTAGCGCTGCGCGTCGGCCAGGACAAACGCGGGATAGGCCGCCTGAAGCGCGCGTTCCTACCCACTCATCTTGTGCCGCGCCGTCTTCCCCCTGCTTCCGCGCCTGAAGGGCGCGTTCATCCAGCCCAGGGCGATGCCCCGGGGAACGCACCCCCCACCGGTCCATTCGACCCTGTAGGGGCCGTTCAACCGAAGCATCTCATCTCCGGTGGAACGCACTTCCCTCGCTCCCGCCCCCATGCGGCCTACCTTGTAAGGGGCGTTCCATTTCGCAATTCTGCAGGACCCGGATTCGGAGCAATTCCATCGTTCACCGGAACCCCGATCACAACCAGACAAAAGAAATCTCCACCCCTGCCGGAAGCAGCCAACCCCAACCCCTGCAATCACTTCCAGACCCGGAAAGCCGCGCGCAATCCACTTCCAACCCAGCAAGCCGCACGATTCCACGCAGTCAACCGCTACCATCAAACGGACGCACAAATAGGCCCGTCCCCAACGCGCGAATCCCAGGCCATGCCAAGAATCACGTCAGCAGTCCAGAG